>JAKSVF010000019.1 GCA_024408235.1 Bacilli bacterium | reverse complement strand
GGCGCGTTATCTTGCCGTCCTCGATCCTGAACACGTGGTTCCTCTCGCTTGCGGCGAAAGCGTATCCCTCGAAGAACAGGGCGTCGTTTTCCCTCAAAAACTGAACGTCGACGTTTTGATCGTCGAAAGCGTCGGAAGACTGCTTTTCTTCGTGTCCGCAACCCGCCAATAGGAAGGCGGTTATAGACAGAATTGGAACGACGGCACGAATGACCTTAAATCTTTTGGTTCTTTGCTTCATGTTTCTCTAACCCTCCAAATATATATTGTTCCAAGGACTGACTTTGTAATAGGAAATGAACTCTCCGTATTCGCCCCTGTCGGCGATCTGCGGATCCGTAATGAGTTCTCCACTATCATCCAGATTGGTGCAATTTAGGGCTCCATTTTTATGAGACCACGTGCCGTCTGGGTTTTGCCTGTACCAATGGAATCCTCCCCACTCATAATCATCCATATTGTTTTTGTACACGAAAGCCACCTTATAAGTGAATGGCTCACAGACGTCGAAGCGCCCTATTTCCTCGAATTTGTAAACCGCGCCATGTGCAGCGCTGTAGGAAGCGAAATCCTGCTCGACGAAATATATCTCCTTTTTAGGGTACCCTTCTGGGGCGCCCATAAAAGGAACTCTTGTATAACAATCGTGATAAGCATAGAACCCGGGGCCTTGGAAATACCACAGATAATCACCATCAAAATCATCCGTCTGGTTGTTTATCGCATAAGAATAGCAGTTCAGACTCCCCACAACGGAAGACCTATTCCAAAGAGACGGGTCATAAGGCATCTCATAACCGGATGTTGGAAGCGCATTCCAAAAAAACATGTCACCGATGAAGACACTGCCATCCGCCGGGGCGATTCTCACCGCATTGGATTTTCTGAAGAATTCGATATAGGCATTCCCGGAAGCGCTGTCGTTCCTGACGAGATAGTCAGTTCCATCCCCACTTCCAACGACCCATCCACCGTCTCCCTCAAAGAGAAGATTGAATTGCCCATTGATGTCGTGGTCAATTCTCAGGAAACCGCTGGTGCTGTCAAGCCGTAATTCGATGAAGGAACCATTCAAATCTGAATCAAGTTCAATCGTTGACCCGTTGTATTTTCCATTACTGACCGTTGCCGTCAGAACGTCGTTCCCGATTGCTGTGGAGACAGACTCCGTTTGAGGTTGATTTGATATGCCGAAGCCATAATCCCCTGCAAACAAGCTGCCCTTGTATTCGGTGCTAACAGAGTGCGAGAAGCTTTTCACAAAGGTTTTGTCGGCACATTCCGGGCAGCAGTTGCATTCTGGAACGACCTTTGCGGTGTAATGGGAGCATTGCGCCAGAGAAGCAGCTTCCTGCCCGTTCAAGACGTAGCCAGTCCCCGAAGTCGTGATTGGCCTAACTATATCAAAATCGTCATAGTACGATACTGAAAATACCGTATTGTCGTTTTGCCCGTGGATTCCGTCCCACTTCTCCTTTCTCAGATAAGACCACTTGAACGCGATGTCGGTGTCGGTGCGTTCCTCTTCTATCGAGCAAAGTTTGGAGTATTCGCAAGAACAGAGCTGGTTCATTCCGCCAAAATAGAACTGCTTGTAGTTGTACGTGTGCTGGTGTTCTGTGTTGAACCTGATCGAGAGGATATTATTGATGGAGGAGTACCCGAACGTTTCCATCGTCACATGGGACGCATTGTTGCCCCATCCCATGTTGAAATAGATCTCGTCTTTCTCCTCGTCATAGTCGTAGGCTATCGCCGTGTGCGACCCATAGTCGTCATCACTCGTATGGCCTATTCCCACGAGGACCGGTACCCCATTGGTGACGTTCTCGATGACGGCCTCCCTCAACTCGCTCTCCCCACTATACGAGACGGTGTCGTAATCGATGGCGAAATCCGATCTGTTGAACCCCGGTCCGCTCCTCAGGTAATCGAAAAGGAAGCGGCACATGTTGCGGGCCGACATCGTGAGGTCAGAGTCGTTCAGATCCTCGATGTACGAGTCCCACATGTCTATGAGCTTTATCTGGAAGAAGTTGTCTAGAATCCATTGGTTGCTCCTCAGATTCGCAAAATCGGCATAGCCGTTCGGCAGGTTCTCGAAAATCGGCCCGAATTCCCTCCTGATACCTGGCGAGTCTGTATCCCTCGTCAGGGTCCCGTCGAAGAACATCGGAGGCATCTCGTACTGCTCAGGGATGATTGAGTCGTCCCAGTACGTGTCCCAGAAGGAGAGGAGCATGCCCATGGCCACGAAGTTGCAGGTCCCGTAAAGATTGTTGCCAATGTTGTTCTTGAGGTTCCTGAAGTAAATCGGGGCGTAGAAATTCTCTTGAGCGACGCCTTTGACATTCCTGTGCGAATTGTACAAATTCAGGATGCTTTGGTCATAAAGGCCATCATGTTGGGTTGATTCAAGCAGATACCCATTTCTAAGGGCGCGATTGCCATTGGACAACCGGGCAAACGATGAGGCCGACAGCAAAAGGACGGCCAATACTTTTAGTGGTATAAATTTTGCGTTTTTCATATAATCACTATATATTGACGCATTTTGTTTTTCAACAGCAATTACTGCTTTTTATACAAGAAGAACAGCCAAGATTTCTATGTATTTTTTGTGTAAAAACAAATGCCGTTATAACTGTTCAGAAAAAACCGAGGCGCTTATTCTGCGAAAAATATAGAATCCGCAGGATAACATCGTTCAAATCCTTTGGCGTACAAAAAGACATCTTGCGAACTAGCACAAAATGTCTATTTTTTAGTTTTGGCAGTGATTACCTATATTGAAACAATTACGCACCCTCACGGATTTTTCACCCACCCCTATCAAAATCTTACGCACCTTTGCTTGTAAAACTGCGTACCCTTCGAAAAAGTTTGCGCACCCCTGAAACGATTTTAAAAAGAGAATTAATGATTCTAAATCTAATATGTGTCTTGCTTCACTCTCTTTTAGTTTCTCACAGCGGGTAAAACTCTCTACAGTTTGGAAATGCCCAAACACCAAGGCTCTGGCAAGCAATCAAAAATGACCGCGATCAAAATAGTCACGGAGCTCTAACCATTTCAATCGGATCGTTCTTTCTGTTTTTCAAAACGGCAAAAGCCACCGCGATAATGCACAAAAACATCGAGCAACAGAAAATAATAAGAGGCTCAAAATATGATAGAGTGATCAAACTCATCGAAAAACACATCGATGCGCTTATGATAATATTTAAAAACCAGCAGACAAGACCCAATGAAAATAAAGAAAGAATTCCATTTAAAAAGCCGATAACAAGGCCTTGGAAAAGATACACAAATAAGACGTTGGAGTTTTTTGCGCCCAAGGCTCTCAATATCCCCATCGTTTTCTTGCCGTACGACATGGAAATACTTATAAAATTTATTAAAATCAGTGAGGATGTGATGTATAAAAGTAAAATTACTAATGAAAAAAGAATGTTGACAGGGTAATTAAAAAAGGTTGTGTAGTTGTAAACCAGCGAAGAGGAATAATGCCAAATTATGAACTCATCAATATTCATGAAGAAATTAATAAAATCTAAATTAAGATAGTAATTGTCTGAAAGCACAACTTTAATGCAACGATACCCGATGGAATTGTTTTTCATATGCTCATAGTTGCTAGGACTAATTATTGCTTGATGTTTAAAAACATAATCATCAGAATTACCAATTATATTTGAGTTGAGAAAAAAAGCTTTGATCTTATTTATCCCAAAAGTATGACAATTGAAAGATGATTCAACAGAATCTTTGCCATTTTTAAAGGTTTCAATTCCTTCGTGTTCGCCGTTAGAAGAATTTTCCGCATCAAAACCAAGGATGACTTGGTCATCGTCTAAACTTATGAATTGATCGTCATTCTTTAATAATTCGTCAATTTTATGGCCCTTAGGCATCACGAAATATTCCTCTAAAAAATCTCTTCTTGTCAAAAAATCAAATTCAACGACTTCCGATTCCAGTAGATTGTTTTCATTGCAAAATCGCTTGATTGCAAACGATTTGTAATCGTTATAAATTACCTCAATGGAATTGCATGTCGTGTTAACGTCTACATCAAGATAAATAGATGAAGACCCGTTATTCATAACGGAGAAATTCATGACTGAATTAATTGCGTCGTATTTATTTTCATAAGTCGTGGACGATAAGTATATGGTTGATGAGAAGCTGTTTTTTAGATCGCTTTGAAGAGAATATTCAAGATTTGAATTGTGTTCTAAATCCCTGCTCCTTAAATTACTATATTTCGTCTCATCAAAATGATTGTCGATTACGCCAACAACTGTTTGTTTTCCAGATAACGACTGAATTTCAAGGGTAAGTCCTTCGTAAGTGTTTAAGCCGAACTTTCTGGCGAAACTATCATATAGGACCTTGGAAATTGCGATCTCACCATCCGCCGTCGGAAGCATTCCATCCAAGGTAAAGCCGGATTTCTTCAAATCATTTTCATTAAAAGAGACAAAGCTATCGACATCGCTTATGTCATAAACCTTCCTAAATGGTGATGGTTTTGTAGAAATGTTTTTCTCCCCTTTATCAATGACTTTCACTTCGTAACGATCCAAATAAGCATCCTTATAAACCGGTTTATAAAAAATAGGATCATACAAGGAATCGTCCAACTTATCCAACTGGCTTTTTAAAATAAGGCTCGATGAATATCTATAGTTCAAAGCGATTTCTTTGTTACTCGCCCCCTCAACTGCGCTAGCAAATGCTCTTGCAGCATCCATCCTTGATATTGCGCTTGCCACTCCAAAAATTGTAAAAGAGAAAGATGAAAGGAGGATGGTCGTCAAGAGACTCGATGTTTTCGACTTTAACAGGCGAAAAGCCAAAAGGAAAGTAGTTAAAAAACCAATTTTAGGTTTTTTAAAAGAAAGAGGCTTACTTGAAAACGAATCGTTTTCGATATATGTGTCATTAGCTATTTTACCATCATCAATCTCGATAATTCTATCAGCAAACTTCTTAGCAAACGTTAAATCGTGGCTCACTACAACCACTAGATTGTCAACAGATAGTTCTTTGAGGAGTTCCATAATCTCCGTACCCGTATGCGAATCTAAGGCACCCGTTGGCTCGTCGGCCAAAATCAATTTTGGCTCCTTGACTAACGCCCTGGCTAATGCAACCCTTTGTTTTTGTCCACCAGAAAGCTCTGAGCACCTCCTTTTCAACAGATGGCCCAGCCCAACTTTATTAAGACATTTTTCGACAACATCTTTATCTTTCTTGCCTTGAAGGTTCAATGCCAATGCAACATTTTCCTCCACGTTGTATTCGTCTATAAGATTGAACTCTTGAAAAATAAAGCCAACATATGTGTTTCTATAACTGTCCAACATCCCTTTTTCGTGCAAAGACAATCGATTGCCATCAATAAGGATTTCCCCTGAACTCGGGGAATCAAGACCCCCAATGAGATTAAGAAGGGTGGATTTGCCCCCGCCTGACCTTCCAACTATGAAAGTCAATCCTCTATCGCCGAGAGAAAAAGAGATACCGTCTAAGGCTTTTACCTTCGGACAGCCGACACCGGAATTATATAATTTTGTAAGATTTTTTACTTGAATCATGGAGTTATCTGTCCGTCAAAGTCTCAATCGGCTTTTTGTTTCTATTTCGCCAAACAGGCAAAGATACGGCTATAAGTGCCGAGAATATCGACAAACCAAATACAATTATTGGCACATAAGGAGATATAGTTAAGACATTAATAGTTATCGAGAAGACAGATGAAATTATAGCGTTGATAATTAATGAGGCAATTACAGTTCCGCCTAAGGCGAGAAGACCGTTTATCAGAGCTATAATCAACCCTTCAATAACATAAACCGATAATACATCAGAGTTTTTGGCGCCTAAGGCGCGGAGTATTCCAATTTCCCTTTTCCCGTACAACATAGAGATACCTATGAAATTCATAAGATTCAAAGACGAAATCGTCGCCAAAATAACGGATAACACAAATGCAGCAAGCAATAAAGGTCCAGACATAAAATTATCAATTTCAAGAATTGCGGTTTCACTAACATTGGAAAGCACAAAATTTGAATCTCCAATTTTTAGAGTCTCCAAGTACTCGAAAAAAGATTTGTTGACCGAGGATCGATTAGATAATTTTGCAATCAAACGGTAGCATCCAGAGGCATTTATTGAAATAGTTTTTCTCAATGTCTCACAAGCAATAAATTTTTTTTGCGTAATTTCAATACCAGACTCGTCTTTTCTCTGCAAAATAGCCTTAACGGTCGTTTGTAAAGTCGAGTCACCAGAGGAGAAGGCAACATCCTTCATCCCAGCGGAGAAATCTGAATAAATAGGTGAATATTGGTTATCAACAACCGCTATGACTTCATTATCCGCCAAAGAGGCAAAATTGTTTTCATCCAGAAGAAGATCTTTCAATATGCTTTCTGGGGTTCCAATGAGTTGGTTTTCCAAGAACTGTTTTTTAGAAATATTAATGATTGCCCTCTCAGGAATGGTCAATGATGGGTCGCTCAATTCCGACATTCTTGTTCCGAAGGAATCATAGACAATTTCGTAATCGCCTTGTGAATCGTGAATAGTTTTTCTATAAGTTCCATCATTCGAATGAAAAGAATATCCATTAACCTGAAACCACCTAGGCAATAAGGTAATCGTTCCACTATCACGATTGATATAAAAATAGTTAGAATTTTCTCTATAATATTCGTCTTCTTTTTCGAGAATATAATTTGAATAAACGTCATCGAGCCCAGAAGCAATCGAATCCGAAGAAATTGTGATTGCTACGCCTGAACTTAAAACATTTATGGACCTTTCATCTCTTGTCTTGGCAAACTCATACATATTTCTATTTAGAAACAACATGCCATTGAAACTATTTTTTAACTCATCCAAAAGAAAATCTTTATAGGCCCCTCCACCTTCCGTAAAAATATTAAGGTTCGCATCCTTGTATTGTGCCGGGTTAAACTTAGTATCAATTACACCGACAATTTTGTATTCGACGTTAACCAACCCGTTAATATCGAGATTTAATGTCACGCCTTGGTAAGTAGATACTCCATGTTTAGATTTTAGATAATTATACGAGTAATCACTTATCGCTATCTCGTCATCCGCATTTGGCAGGCGCCCTTCAAGGGAAAACCCGGAATCTAAAATGTCTTGTTCCTCAAAATGGGAATATCCAAATATTGAATCGGCATAGAAATCTCCTAAATCTGGATACTGAACATAAGTGCCTTCGTTATATGGCCCTTTATTGATGCGGTTCAAAGCAGCGATTTCGTCCCCGTAAATATCAACACCAACACATTCTTTTATGAAAATATCGCCCTCAAAGGCATTTTTGATTTTATCGGCACAGTTCTGCGAAATCAAAACAGGTCCATTTTTATCGCTACATGTAATCGCGGCAACTTTATTGTAAGCATTTTCGATGGAACTTAGGATAGCTTGGTTTTTGTTCCAAGAAGAAGATGCGTTCAAAATTCCAAATAACGAAAAGGAAACAACCGAAAGCATTGAGGTCATGATGAGCTTAGAGACCTTAGCTTTGAAAGATTTGGCCGCCAAACCTAAAAGTGAGGGGAACCTAACTCTGGATTTGATTAAAGGCAACGAGCCACAACAGTGTTCCGTTGTTTCAGCGTTAGAGTCATTAACAATTTTGCCATCTTCAATTGCAATAATCCTGTCCGCATATTTCTCGGCAAGTTGAACGTCATGAGAAACAACAACAACCAATCGATTGTGGGAAATATCTTTAAGAACATCCATAATTTGGGTAGCGGTTTCACAATCAAGCGCCCCCGTCGGTTCATCAGCAAGAATGATAAAAGGGTCTTTAACAATCGCACGAGCGATTGCCACTCTCTGCTTTTGCCCGCCAGATAATGTCGAAGCCTTCCTGTCGCCCAGGTCAAGCATCGATACTTTTGTTAGCGATTCGTTTACGGCCGCGTCATTCTTTTTACCCTGGAGACTAAGTGCTAAAGAAACATTATCTCTAACGGTCTTATCTTCAAAAATGCAGTAATTTTGAAAAACAAATCCTACAGAAGTGTTTCTGTATGAGTCAAGTTCGGCTTGACTGAATTTCGAAAGAAACGTGCCGTTTACAGAAATATCTCCTGCATCGAAAGTATCAAGGCCACCCAAAAGGTTTAGTAGAGTAGTCTTCCCTCCACCAGATCTACCAACAATATACACTAACCCTTTGTTGGGCAAAGAAAAAGTAATGCAATCTAACGCCTTAAAATCAAGGTCAGGTCGCCCATTGGTTTTGTATATTTTTGATAAGCCAAGTACTTTTATCATAACTCGCAATCAACACTTGTGAATTTAATCAGAAAACAGGATGTTCAAAAAGGCGTCATTCGAGTTTTAAATTCTGTTTGTATATGGGGTTAATGTTCCGCTGGCGTTGTTCAGGTGGTCTGCATATGTAATGTAACGTTTTCCACCAAACTGCCATGAAATTGCGATCGAGGTTGCGAACCAATTCTCGGAAACTTGAATGTTAACTGATGATTTTGGATTAATAGTAACTGTAGAAATATTGCTTAATGACGTCCAATTCTTCGCGTCATTAAAATTGCACATCTTGTTATTATACTCGGCAGAAACCTTGACACAGGTCAAATTTTTAACCGTGACGGTCCACGTAGTTCCACTCTTTCTAGGATTTTTCAATTCAAGAAATAAATTGTTATAGTTCGTATAGCTGTTAGCGAAATAACAGGTTCTGTAAAAATAATATAAAGGATTTGAGCTTGAAGAAGTCTCAAAAAGTGCAATTTCAACATAGAAAGAGGAGGCACCGGTAGCCCTATAATCTGCTACAGCTTTTAAAGCGTTAGCATTTAACGTGATAGTCTTTGAGGAACCTAACCTACAAGAGTAGAAATCAGTTTTGTTGTTCCTAAGCAATCTGAAGGAGAGGTAGCCGTTAGAAGCCTCGAACCATTTTTCTTCACAAAGACAAGGATATTGTAGCCAACTAAAAGTCGGTTCCACATCGACGTACATAAAATCACCGTCAATTTGGTATGGTATAGAAACCTCACAAGAGCAGTGACCATTAATGACGCCAGCATCAACATATTCATAATTATCAGAATGTGAATGTGTGTTTTTAAAATCGAAAGCTACAACATTATTGTAAGAAGTGTATCCTAATGACTCAATTGTAACATGTGTAGTGTTAGCGCCCCATCCAAAATGGCAATACAATTTGTCATTTTGAGCATCATAGTCATAGGCAACAACGGCATGTCTATCAATACCAAGTTTGACAGGAATGCCTCTGCTTACATAATCAATTGCCTTCTGCCTAACGGATTCACTGTTTGTGCTAGAAAACTTAACTATTTCAACATCATTAGTCGAATACCCCCTGTAATTATAAATATACTGGCTGAATAGAGTGTCATATTGGGGGTAGGTCATACCATAATCGCCAGCTGTTGTACTAAAGAGAGTTTTGCCAATATCAAGCAACAAAAAATGAAAATAAGTGTTTTTATATGTTGTAATGTTGGAGTGATAGGTTGAAGCATCGACTTGATAAAAAGAGTTCGGTTCTCTAACGTTTCCAGGGGAATCAACATCGAGAAGCGTGTGGTTAACATAAAGCGAAGCGTGTTCCTCATAATACTCAGGAACAACATCATCATCCCAATAAGTGTCCCAAAAAGATAACAACATTCCAGCAGCTACATATCCGCATGAACCAAATTCGTTGTATCCAAAACCATAATTGAGGTTTTTGAAATAATACGGTGCAAAACGGTTATTCAAATAAATATTAGGATCATTAGAACTAGCTTCATACGCTCGGCGGATGAGTGGGTCATTCAAAGTAGCACTTTCCACGGCCATATCGTGTGCAATTGCATTCACCAAATCGCCAATCCTTGGACTAACTGAAAAGGTGATAGAAGACATGACTGCTAGAGACAAAAGTTTAATCAACATATTTATAAACCTCATTTCTTATTATATTTAATATACCCTATCCACAAAAATGATTTCAAGATTATCCTCCCTTGTGAGAACGGCAAAATGTATATTAGACGTGTAGATTTTTAAAAAGTCGGAGATATCCCCGACTCCATACAATTGCATCAACTTATAGAAGTAATTGATGCTTATTTCTCTATCGCCTTCTTCATATGCTTGAAGAGTTCTTTCAGCTATCCCTAGATACCTGCATACATCAGCACGATACATCTCCTTGAATTTTCTCAGTTCTTTTAACTTGGATCCAAGTTTTGCTATATCAACTTCTGTTAGTGCATGTCTGCCCGGCTTAATCACTATTTCTTCCCAGTTGTCGATTACATCAGGATGAACATCCAAACGTTGGTCGAATCTTCCTTCCTTAATAGCTTCTTCAAGATATTGCTTATCTGCTTCAGATAGAGAGCTTGTGTATATCTTGTATTCATCCACAATTTGAAGAGACTCCTTGTACAGTTCCTTCTCATCACGCCTTCTGTCAGTTGTGTAATGGAACCTGTAATCGTATAGATGTCTCTTGCACTTGATATACGTCCTGTACCATTTGAAGAAATCGCCGCTGTGGAAGAAATACCTTTTACTCATATTTGTAGCACTCTCTCGCAATCTCGCTGAAATTATTTTTGATGCCGAGTCCAGTCAACAACTGATCTACCGTGAAGATAGTCGAATAAGTGTATCTATGGCACTTAAGGGCGTCCCTCATGTCCATATCCTTATATCTTCTTGCATATTCGAACATCGCATCGTTGAATTTCTCTAAGTCCAAGTCCTTGATCTTCTCTCTGTTTTCAATCAACTCAAGAAGGATGATCATGTCGCTTATTAAGTCCATATACGGATAGTCGAATCTCTCCAATCTGTAATCGTCGCCTATGTTCTTGGTTGTTGTTTCCATAGCATTGGTATAGATGACAATTGGTTTTGTTCTTATCTTTGTTAAGCCTAATGAATAAAATAGCTCGTTTCCTACGATGATGCCGCAGTCTTCTCTGGCATAGAATGCGATTACTGGATCGACATCCGTATTATCCGAATTGATTATATAAATACCTTTTGAGTATGTTCTTAATATTCCTTCGTCTTCGATTCTGCTTAGAATCTTGCAGAAGGTCTTGTATGGAACCATAGAAAAGTGCTTCTCGCGTTCATATGACATGTCAAACACCATTCCTGGATTTTTTAAGCAGTATTCTCTGATAGTCTTAGAATAATTCATAATCTCAAACCTCCTGACTCCATTATACCATAAGATACAGAAAATAGCGACAAATAAGGTAAAAAAGTAGACATTGTCGACTTTGTTTATTATAAGAATTCCAGTATCTATATACTTTTGTATATAAAGAAAAAAGACATCCTGTGTATTAGCACAAAATGTCTACATTTCTTATATGGAGCACTAGACGAGAATCGAACTCGCGTGGCCAACTTGGGAAGATGGAGTTCTACCATTGAACTACTAGTGCATGAAGCCCAAGAATGGGCTTGTTGTCGGTTGGAATTAGTGCTTGCGGATACCGCCGCCGTTTGCGCCCTTTTTATGGACTAAAACAGTGTTCTCGCCATCGCCAAGGGATTCTGCGTACTCAGTTGCTTCCTTCTGTGTTTTGAAGGTTTTGATGGTTTTAGCTTTTCCCCCGTCAAGTTTTGAACCTCCTGCGAGTGTGACTCTCCACATTTTCTTGTCCTCGGTCTGAGAGACGTGATAGACCTTTGTTGGTGCTGCTTTTGTTACTGGCATTGTATAACTCCCGAATTTTAGGTTATTGTAGAACAATTGCAAAATCGATTAAAGTGGCAATGAAAGAAGAAATGCTTTTTGGTATGTTATATGTGAGTTCTTTACACGAATAATCGAGTCCATTTCAAAAAATTAGAAATTCTTTCTTGATTATCAAGTGGCCGTTTGCATATAATATGCTTCGCGTTATCGGAGACGATGACGTTAACATACATCTGGGTGTTTAGCTCAGCTGGGAGAGCATCTGTTTGACGTACAGAAGGTCAGGGGTTCGATTCCCTTAGCACCCACCAGATAGAAATTAGCGCTGCATGGCAGCGTTTTTTCTTTGTTTAACATGTGCCCGGCAGGTATGTTGAGATGATTATGACTGGGATTAACGCAGCAACGGCGACGACAGTCAAGACAAGGCTGGAAACAATAAGTTTCTTATCGCCCTTAAGCAGGTCACTGCAAATGGTAACCACCGCTCCAGAAGCTGCAGTCAGCATATGTACAACCATAGCAAGCGTATAGAAACCGCCACCATTTGGCATTCTCGAAAGGAGACTCTCATACCAAACATTGCATTGGGTGTGGTCAAGTTCGACACAGCACTCGCTTTTTAGAAACGGTACGAAAAAGATGGCTATGACAAAAATGTCTAAGATGATCAACAGATAGTTCCAAGCGCTCTTCTTCATGTTTATATAATCTCCAAAAAAGAATGGATTTTCAAATTGGATGGATAATTGCAGTTGTCATATCTTTCAACAGCGACAAAATCCACACCAGCAGATGTTGCAGCCACCCAATCGTTTTTGGCATCTCCAAAATAAACCATGTCCTCTTTATCAAATCCAGTTTCATCTAAGCACATATAAATCGGATCGGGATTAGGTTTCAGTTTTGTTATCTTGTCAGAGGTGACAAAAGAAGTGAAATATGAGGTCAATCCGGCTTTTTCTAAGCAAAGCATAACGACAGGAAGAGGCCTATTTGTTATGATCGCAAGCGTCTTGCCTACCTTTTTGAAATGCTTTATTGCCTTTACTGCATCATCGTAAAAATGCGAGCCGTCTTGAAATGTTTCTCTAGCCTTAGATATAAACGCATCAAAGAAGGTCTTGTATTCAATGGTTTGGTCGTTGAACTCAGCAAAGGTGTCAGACAACGGAAGAGATAAGTTGTGCACTACCGTCTCATCATCAAACGTTTTTCCTATGGATTTAAAAGCGTGACGATACGCTTGTTTTGATGTCTCAAGAGTATCGAGTAACGTTAGGTCTAAATCGAATGCGATGAGCTTGTAATCTTTCATGACGATGATTATATCAAAAATGCCCAGGATTTGTTCGAGGGCTTTTGTTTTATTTTGTCGGATTATCGACATTGCCAACAAAAATAGGAATGTCGTTCTTGTCTTTGATTATATAAATAAATGGGCATTCTAGATTTACATCAACGCTCTTCACTTCTTTTTGCGATGAAGTTGGCGCCATTCCGCCAGATGCCATAGAAACGCTCTTAACAACGGTGCCGTCCTCATTGAAGGCAACTTGGTTCCTCTGCTTTATGGACTGCAAATACGCATTGTAATCGCTCAGTGGCAGACCGGTGTTCGTCCCGCTAAAGGCATTCTTAAATGAATCAACATCTTTGTTGAAAATACTTGCAAAACCCATGCGTTCCAAAAGTGGTTTAAAATCCATGTCCATCGTTTGTTTGAACTTCGGAGCCTTGAGATTAACCCTGATAGGAGCTCCTTTGATGCCAACGACCTTATTCTCCTCTTTATCGCTAAAGATATTCTCGGAACTGACCAATTTGTAGATGTCATCAGATGTTTTTTTAGGAACGATGTAGGTCACTGATGCGTTACCGTTATAGTAATAATCTTTAATTGAAACATAGGAACCATAATCGTAGTAATTATCGATATTGTACGTATGTCTCATGAATGTAGTCCTGACATCGGTTCCATCGCTTAGATAGAATCTGTCTTTAATATTGTTTGATGAAAGAAACTTGTTCTTCCAAGCATTTTTGAAGTAAAGGGTTGAGAAGAGAATAAACTCAGTTTCTTTGTTGATGCCCAACCAAGATGGCTCTATAAAGTTTCTTTCATCAACCGCTTTATTCACCCAATCAGCTATTTTTGATTGATCTTTGGAGAAGTCGGCTTGATAAGCCTCGCAATAGAAATCTTGAAGACCGACAGTATAAGTTTCAGACGGAATGAAATCGTTGTTGAAGAAAGCCGCGTTTTTAATCTGTGTTGTTGAGTTCGTATCAACATAAGAATTGGCTCTCATGATCTTAACGTAAAAACTTGCTCTTGCCCCCTCATCCATCCCAAGAAGATCGTCAAACGAATCTTTCAACGAATCATCGCTTATTGCACCATAAAGCTCATTTAAGACGGAGTAAAGTCCAACTATTGAATAGGACACGTTGTCTTTACGTTGCCCATTGAGCAAAGAAGAGTATGTCGTAGATGAAAATTTGTTGTATACGTACATTTCCTCAGTGCTGACGTTGCTCGCTATCGGCGCCAATTCATTCGGATAAGCCACTGAATTCAACTTCTTAAACGTATTCGTCTCAGCTATAGCTATTTCATTAAGAGAATATTTCCTCGTGTACTCTTTGACGGTGCTTTTTGTGTCCATCAATAAAGCGGCAGCAGGAACGACAAGAGACAGCACAAAGAGGCCGGCAAGAACACACGATATGGTTCTAATAATGATGGTCCTTGGTCTAACTTTGTGCTTATTTTCGTTAGTATTTGCCTCTAATTTAGACAAATCGAAAGAGATTTCGTTATTATTTGAACTTTCAAAATCCTTTGCAAAACGCTCTTTAATATTATTCATTTCATGTTTTCTCCGTAATAATCGCGTAGTTTCTTTATTCCTCGTTGATATTTGGATGAAACCTGTGAGACGGTTAAGCCGTTAACCTTGGATATCTCTTTGAATGAGAAGTCATAAAGCAGATGGAGGACTAAATACTGGTACTCGGTTTCATCTAACACTTCTTTGAACTTGTCTAAATAAATAGAGATTCCATTTTGCTCAGTAACGCCGTGAATATCGTCAGAATAAGCGAGATGTTTCTTTGATTCGTTATAACGGTTGATAGAAGTATTCTTCGCTGTCACCAACAAGTAGTACTTGAGTTGACTTTCACTCATGAAGTAAGACCTTCTCTCGTACATTTTAAGAAAAGTATCCTCAACGATATCCTCAGACTCTTCTTGACTATGCAAGATATCAAAACTAACAAAGTAAACGAGGTTCTTATATTTGTTAAAAATAACGCTAAAAGATTCGTCTACTTTGCGTTTGTCTTTTGAGCATAAGTTTTTAAGTGTCCCGTAACCGATCTTTCCCATCTCTAACAAATAAAACAAATTACGACATGAAATTTGTCGAAAGTTTTCAAAATCATTCTAATTGCAATTATCAATGGTTCAAGATTAAAAGATTTAAGGAAAAGAAAAACAGCACCTTCTTGGATGCTGTAATTCATTTTATGGTGCCGACTAACGGACTCGAACCATCGACCTGCTCTTTACGAGGGAGCTGCTCTACCAACTGAGCTAAGTCGGCGCGTCAAATAATATATAACAAGTGCCTGTTCTTAACAAGAACGGACAATGTCTTTAGTGGCGTAATCTCAAAACTGTGAAGAAGACCGAAACGGCAAGCAGGGCATCTGCAACACCAGATAATGAAATCGTAAATATACTTATGCCCCCTTCTGCAATACAGGTAAGGACAGTATTGAAAAGGCTGTAAATAACAGTCAAAACCATAAAAATAAGGCTGAGAACAGCTAGCGCTCTAAAGTTGTAATACCTACCTGAGATGTATTGCCTTGTTCTAATGTAAGAAAAAACTCCGGTCACCACTGAGCCGGCCATCAGGGCTAAAATGGCTCCGGCTATGAGGGCGGTCAATACCTCGCCGCTGAAAAGCATCGATAGAATACTGACTGAATTAAACAAAAACATCTCAGCAAACTCGAAGGTGATTAGAAACACAAACATTAGCATTCCGGAATACGCTGAATAATTACTGTTGATGTTACCAGATAGAAGATAGAAGCAGATGAGTGCCATCACCAAGAAGTTGATAATCGTGAAAATGATGTCTGAAGAGAAAGCGGATTGGGAATATGACCACATGTCAATTCCAAATTGAGCGACGGTTAAAGCAGCGCCCAACATAGCGAATACAATTGCTAAATACTTCTTCAAATTAAATTTCATGACTAAATTTTATCACTTAGCAATCATTAGAAAAGGCTATACTATCTATAGAAAGTAGATATGTATGGTTATCCCCCAGTTCTCATATTCGATAACGAAAGAGTTTCAACAGGTGTGGGACAATGTTTTCGTATCAGACATCCCCATTAACAAAGACACATACACGATATATTTATGTGTTCTTCTGAATGGAACCCCTATCTCTTGTTGCGAAATCATTGAAAGGGACCCCGAAAACTACATTATCAATAATATTGGCGTGTTAAAGGAAATAAGGCATCGCCAAATAGCGCAATATACATTAAGGTTCGCCGAAACGAAAATAAGGGAAATTGGAGGAATGAATGCATTGGTAAGGGTGTTGCCTGAATATGAACAACATTACAAGCTATTGTCATACAGAGAGCACCTTGGAGGGGAAATCCATATTGAAAATGGTCAGCAAAAAATAGAAATGAAAAAGGTTCTAAAAAAGAAAAAATCCCGCAAATAGGCGAGATTAATGGTTTTCAACAGCAAATCTGTATAGCCTGCATTTGTCATCTTGCATGATGCCGGCTTTTCTTTTTGCTAATGCAAGCTGTTCAGCTGCGGTATGTACAGTCGATAGCCCAGGTAGCAAAGTCGCATGCTTTGAGCCGAGTTCAACAACCAAACCATAGCATTTTGGGTCGAGATCAGTAACCGATTTAACCTCCATCAAACCGGTGACAACAGAAACACATATGTTGAGATACGGCAAATCACCCTCTGAGATTGGATTGAATCTAGGATCCTCGGTCGCCGCTTTCATCGCATTAGTTACAATTTCGGTAGCGACGTTCTTGCTCATGCATTTTGCTGAACCTAAGCACCCTCTTAGTGAATTCTTTTCCCTGATGGTAATAAACACGCCCTTCTCCCATTCAAGCATTTCTGGAGGCAAATTAGGGGGAAGTTTTAGTTTCTTTCCAGTTTTCACAAATGTCTCAATAGCGCTTCTGGCTAATGAAACATATTTATCCTCTTTCTCTATTTTCTTAGCTATGCTGACCAATTCCTTATCAAGGTAGATTTCCCCAAATGCCCTTGAATTATCACTCTCTTTTGTTTCGAATTGGGCAACGGAGAAACCGGTACCTAATTGGCCTTCATATGAAAGGAGCGTTGGCGAAACAGAGGTCTTATCAAACGTTCCAGCCATAACGGTCATAACTCTATGACAGCATTGTTTAGAATCTTCGAGAAGTTCTTCATTGAATGAGAACAGGTCAATAAAGTTGCCGTTGGTTAAAAGTTTATTAAACCTGGCATCATACTTCTCCCCTATCGGATTAAATCCGTATGGAGCGTCGCCATTGAGACAATGCGACAAGTCGCCGGACGCAACCACAACCACCCTTCTATTGAGCTTGTTCGATACATTTTTTATTGCCTCACCAAGTTTATAATGATCGATAAGCGGCAATCCCGATACGCCCATTCTCACAAGATTGTAGGCCCTGTATTTTTGATTAATGAAGTACAAAGGAATCATCGTGCCATGATCCAAATAATGATGGTTTTCTGCATCAATCCCGGCCGAAATGCCCTCAACTTGACAGTGATTGCACAAGTTCTTAACAAACTCTCTATCGTAATAATTTCTAAACGTGATGTCGTAAGCGTCGTACTTTGCTAAAGAGCCAATCGCGACATCACCATCGCTAATTTGAAAATAATCAGAATAAGCCTCGGCGTGCGCGCTAATCATGACGATTGTATCAGGCTTCAACTCGGCAATGCGGTTGGCGACTTTTTTCATCGATGATACGGTTTTAAAAATTAAGTCCTCATCTCCCTTGCCGACCTGTGGTATTGCACAAGCAGGGTGGGGAAGAAGGAATCCAGCAATAATTGACATGGCATTTTTATAGCACAAAAAATCATTCTTTGTCACAAATTCTTTATTAAAGATAAATGAAAAGGCATTACCACAAGGCAATGCCATTCATTCAGTTGGTGCCCGGGACCGGACTCGAACCGGTACATCCTCATCAGATAATGGATTTTGAGTCCATCGCGTCTACCATTTCACCACTCGGGCGCTCCGAAATTATAAAACCAAATACATTAGAAAGTCGACAATTAACTATCAATTATTTGAACTTATTTGCTCAACGATGAATTTTGATAGTTCCTCTTTTGAAGATACACATGAGTCCTGACACCATAGTCTGACAGTAGATATTAACCCATTGAGCATCGCAAATTTTCTGTAGACATCTATATCCATTTTCTTTCCATTAGTCTGCTTGTATAGCCCAAAAAATGTCATATACAAGTTCTCAACAAGGGCGCTATTAGATTGGGACAAAACTGTCCTGAATACTCTTTTAGATTTCTTAACAACATCCAAAAGAGAAAGGGAAAAGGTGTCAAGGTCACCTGAAGATTCCTGAAAAAGCGTAAATATTTGAGAAATCAGTCTATCTTGGAGAGAAGACAAAACCTGCTCAATATTTGTGTAATGAAGATAGAAGGTAGATTTATTAAGATCTGCCTGCTTAACAAGATCAGCAATAGAAATATCAATCAAATCCCTTTTGTTAAGGAGAGAGACAAGGGCGTTAACGAACTGATTTTCGCTTCTAATAAATCTTCTATCTATTTTTGCCATACATATATATTACTTTAATTTAAAGTATTGTTAAGACTTTTGTCTATTAATAGACCACATTCTATTTTCTTAATTATATAAATTAAAAACCAGATAACTGGCACCAATAAATTTGGCGTGCCTGGACCGATTCGAACGGTCGACCTTGGGCTTCGGGGGCTCACGCTCTATCCAACTGAGCTACAGGCACACGCAAGAGTAATATAAATATTGAAAACACAATCTACAAGAAAATTAAAAAGCCCTAGACCATCAATCTAAGGCTAATCGTTTAATTGGTGCACTGAATGAGACTCGAACTCACACGGGTTTCCCCAACGGCTTCTGAGACCGCAGCGTATACCATTTCGCCACCAGTGCATCCCTTGAATAATCAGTTATCTACCAATTATCAGAGCAAGGATACCACGCAGCAACCTGTGGTTGGCGGAGAATACAAGGAACGGAACAATTCTATCAGGAAGGCCGCTAGCGGTCGCCATAGAAAGGGGTGTATTCAAAATCATTTTAATGTAATTCTCGTGCTCAGTTTCAGTAATGTAACCTTTTTCTACGTTCTTATAAGAACTGTTTATGAGTGAGTTCTTAACGATCATGCCGATAAATGTTCTTGAGATGTCGTTGAACGTAGAATGACATGTAAATCTTCTTGGTTCTTCGAACCTTGGCTCAGGACGCCCCAAATGGTCGTAGAAAAGCTTGTTTGGAACCATATAAAGTCCATTCTTGCTCAAATGGAAGTATGAGCTGTCAACGTTAGCGGCAACGCACACATCGTCTGATTTAACTTCAATCTTTTGATGGAGTTCAATGTCTTCGCACGATGAACCAATCTGAATGTCGTATTTACCACCCTGTAAGCAGTATTGATCGTATTTTGGGTCAAAGTACGAAAGGTTGGAAACAGGGATTTCTAAAGTAACCCTCTTTGCCTGTCCAGGCTTCAAATGAACCTTATAGAAGGCTCTCAGCTCTCTAGTTGGACGAATAATCGTGTCTTCCAGTTCGACGCCTCGAGGGTCGATGTATGAAGAATAGACTTGAGCAATCTCAGATCCAAACACTTTCCCGGTATTCTTAACGGTGAAAGACACTTTAATCACATCTTCTTTGTTGCAAGATAATTTCTCGATTTTCAAATCATCATAATCGAAATTTGTGTAGCTAAGACCATGTCCAAATGGGAACAAAACCTCACGGCCAGAAGTTAAATAATATCTATATCCAACAAATATGGACTCTTTATATGCAGAAGTGTATCTGTGTTTTCCGTAGAATTCGTAGCTAGGGACATCCATTTCTCTTAACGGCCAAGTCTCTGCAAGTTTACCTGACGGATTAACTCTACCCGAAAGGATGTTGTCCAGAGCTTCCGCACCGGCTTCGCCTGGTAAGTATTGGAGAACGATGGCATCAGATTTCATTGCAAAGGACAGTTCAACAGGAGAACCGGTAGTGACAACAGAAATGATTCTCTTTGTTTTTCCGCGCTTCTTTTCAGCGTTGTTCTTAAGCGATGCCAAAGTCTTGAAGAGAGTAACCTGCTGATTGCTCAACATCATGTGGGTTCTGTCGTACCCCTCAGATTCCTCATCTGATGATACACCCAAGAAAATGATTGTTGTGTTGTGAGATGCCACGGCGTTTGAGGCTTCGGTTATAAATTTATTATCCAAGAACTCCTGAACTTTCTTTAAATCGCCGTCAAAATGTTTTATTAAAGCTTTTTTGGAGATGCCAAAATACTCGCAATCCTCGTCTAAACCGATTGAATAGCCTTGGCAATAATCTATTTTTTTGTCTTCCGGTCTATTTTTATTTATGACATCGATAAAGGATTTAACAGCACCTTCAGCAACGGTCACTTCGCTTGAACCATTGCCTTGGAATCTAGGATGCTTTGCAAAAGCGCCAATAACACAAACATCATCATATTTTGCTAAAGGCAGAGTCTTTTTATCATTCTTTAAAAGAACAATAGACTTCTCTGCCGCAACCCGAGCCTCCTCATGAGGATTGAATTCCTTGAGAGAAGGTTTGTTGATGCTTTTGAAATACATATTTGCAACACGTTCTGAAGCATCATCTAAAGATGACTGAGTCATATCATGTTTTTTTAATGCCTTTAGAATGGCTGACGAGTGGTTGCCGCTGCATGGCATCTCTAAATCCAATCCATTTTCATGGGAAAGGGCTCTGTCATAAGTCGCTCCCCAATCTGACATAAGAACTCCGTCATAATTCCAACGACGACGTAAAGTGGTTTTTGTTAAATAGGTGTTATCCGACGCAGGAACTCCGTTAACCAAGTTATAAGAGCACATGACTGCCCATGGATCTGACTCCTTTACGGCAATTTCAAATCCTTTTAAATATATTTCGTTAAGAGCTCTCAAATCGATTTCAGAAGAGTTGATATTACGACAAAATTCCTGCGAATTTGCAGCATAATGCTTAACGGTAGCGCCAACACCATTATCCTGAAGGCCTTTAACGTAAGCGGCTCCTAATTTGCCAGATAGAAGCGGATCTTCAGAAAAATACTCAAAGTTTCTTCCACACAGTGGATTACGTTTGATATTAATACCAGGCGTTAGAACAAGGTCTGTTCCCTGTAATCTGGCTTCGTATGCATAAGAAGAGGTCATTCTAGAGATGGCATCCAAATCCCACGAACAAGCAATTAAACAAGGGGCAGGATAACATGTAGATGGCTCAGCGTCAGGAACAATCTTTCCAGGTTTAAGTTTTCCTTTGAGAGGCTTACGCAATCCACATGGTCCATCATGCATGACAACGGTGCCAATTGATGTTCCATTAACTGGGTTAGTCTCCCATTCCCCGTTGCCATATAAAAGAGTAGCCTTCTGCTTGGTGGTTAGTTTAGATACTGCGTTTTTTGTTTTCTTTAGAATAGCCATATTAGTTTCTCTAGATACAAAATATAAAAGTCTTTTGTACTTTTATCAAGACTCACGCACGTAAAGCGTGAAAAATAAAACCCTCAATTAGAGGGTTTAAACGCGAATTGGTGGAGCATGTCGGGATCGAACCGATGACCTCCTCCATGCCATGGAGGCGCTCTCCCAGCTGAGCTAATGCCCCAAATCGTATTCTGCACTTAAGTGCATGAATAACGATACTAGGGGCATTCCTCTTTGTCAATATCGATTAGTCATCGTCTTCGTCACGCCCGACATGCTCTTTTATCGCATATTCACGTTTTGAAGGGTATTTCTTTTTTAAAACCTTATCAATAGGGTTAGCGATACCATAGAAAACAGGTATCGTAAGGAAGATAACCCAGAGTGGATGCCATAGGCCAAATACAAGACCTAAGAAACAATAGATACCAGCCACTAAGACCGGATATGCAAAGTTGTGAACCCTGTGTTTTCTCGCGCATTCAAAGATTGAACCAAATACGGGAATGAGAAGAATGGCAGTCCATCCTACTTTCCAGGCAAATGCATGGTCAGGATATAAGAATCCGAATAATAAGTAACCAACAATTACGAGCGCGCCAAATATTGCAGTAGCAATTTCTTCGGCGAGACGTTCTTCGTGTTCGAACTCTTCTTTCTTAACTTCTCTAGATTCACCATTTTCACTGATATGGATGCCAGATCCATCAATGTGGACATAATCATCGCCGTCAGATATATGGATTCCATCCTTTCCGATATCAACAGATGATTCTTTTTCTTCAAGAGGTTCTTTTGCATCTACATCGGACCCCTCATTTGGATTCTTCTCAGCCTTGTTGATCACTTCATCGAGATTCACATCAGGATTTAAAAGATCATCGAGAGAAACATTATATAGTTTTGCGAGTTCTATTAAGTTATCTGTATCCGGGGATGCTTCAGCTCTTTCCCATTTGGAAACGGACTGTCTTGATAAGCCAAGCTTGCCCGCGAGTTCCTCTTGGGAGTATCCGCATTTCTTCCTCAACTGGACTAAGCGATTTGCGATTTCAATATTCATATTATTTACCTCTCTTTATCATGCGTGTCTTCTTTTCATTTCTAATCGATTTACTTATCGCCTGCGCTCTCCTATCAGCGTATTCTGAGCGATCGATTCCTCTAATAAACATCATTTCGAATTGATTCATAACCTTTGCCCCTTTCGAACTGGCAATATAGTAAGTTCTGTGGCTCGGTTGCGACTACCAACTCTGCTTTTCAATTGCGCAACTATTGGTTGCATTTTGAATAAACGATAGATTTTATCGATATTTTTATAAACTCATTACCATTAATTTTCAATAGAATGTTGATGAAAATAAAAAGAGGCCAAATGACCTCAATTATGGCGCTCCCGAGCCGACTCGAACGGCTGACCCCTTCCTTAGGAGGGAAGTGCTCTATCCAACTGAGCTACGGAAGCAGCAGCAATATCTTACCACTATAGAATTTTTCTTCTATTCAATTCCGTTCTTTTTATAAAAATCATCAATTGCTTCCATGTATTTTTTATAATCAGCCATCCAGGAGTATCCATGCGGCGCACCTTCGAATGGGACTAAAGTTATTTTTTCTTCGTTTGAATGATAAATCTCCTCAGCACATTTAAAAGGAACGGTTGTGTCATCGGTTCCATGGACAATCAAGATAGGCTTAGTTGAGCGCTTAACAGCTTCTGTTATTTCGCCTTTTCTCAAATCAAAATGACCATATATGAGAGCACCTAAAAATAATGCTGGATACGCAAATACTCTGCTAATCCCCATTTTATCTGATGTGTATAAAACTTCTTCTTTTGCAGATGAATATCCGCAATCTGCGACAATTCCTAGGACGTTTGCGGGCAAATCATGACCACTGACAAGAAGAACAGTGGACGCACCCATAGAAATTCCGTATAGAAGGATCTTTGGATTATTAAACCTTTTGTTCAGATAATCTATCCAGGCCAACACATCATATTGTTCTTTGATTCCAAAAGAAATGGTTTTTCCCCCGCTTTGGCCGTGGCCCCTATGATCGATAAGGAGAACATTTTGATTCTTTGATAAAGCGAGTCCTAGCCCTCCCGAGAAATCCTTAACAGCAGGATCTTTGTAGCCATGGCATTCAATCGCAAAAGTGTTTGTGTTAACCTCTGACAGATATAACGCAGCGTGCAGTTTGCAACCATCATAGGAATTTATGAATAAATCTTCTTGATGAGGAATTGCCCTGGCCTCCTCAATCATTGCCTTTGATTCTTTTTGCCAACGAAGATGAGATTTGCTCCCCATCGGCTCCCAATTTGGATGTTCTTTCATATCGTTGTAGAATGCCATGCGATAAATGACGTAAGTTACAACCAAGAGAACGGCTACTAAGAAGAAGGCAACGCCTAGAGAAATATATAAACCTAACATGCCTTTATTCTCCCAGTGTTGATGAAAAAGGAAAGACTTATTTGTGTTCAAATTATTTTTGATGGCCGGCTTATTAAAATTGTTTTCCAATTATTTGCTTTTCTTTTCCATCTTATAAAACAGTAGATGACTAGACCAGCCAATAATGAACATGATGAATGCGCCCAGGCTTAGCATTGAGGTGAAGAATATTGTCGAAACAACTCTGCCCGCCTTTTCAAACACATCCTGAAAAATCATTATTTGAGGTCCACAAGAACCAATGAAGAACATGTTTATCTGCCCATGCGATACCTTATCTAATGATAAATCCAATATCAGCGCGATCAATGCGCATGAATAATAAACCGCAATCGCTAATGGGAAATCTTTTATCTTCCTAGCAGCCCTGTTGCTCACGATTAAATAGAATCCTATGAACACAAGCATGATGTGCCATATTAAAGCGTGCAATGTCATCATTACCCATTCATGAAGCAAGCCGCTAGGCTCGAATAGAGCAATAAAGCCACCTAAGAGGCCGTATGATGCCATAAAGTCATACAGCGCCTGCTTTACTTTTCCTTCCTTCAAAAATGGCACAAATAGGCATAAATACATAGGTACCGAGCAAAGTTGCCAGGAAAGAATACCCCAACGATATTCTCCCGTGTATATGCACTCAACATAAATATAAAAGATCTGTTTATATATCTCGGTGATAGCGAGGAAAATGCCGCAAGAAAGTAAAACAATTTTGTTTGTCTTTTCACTAGATTTTCTAAGAAGAAAGGCAACACCCATCGCTAAAAGGAGGCCTGCAATAAGCCAAACGAGATGGAAGGATCCATAAGCCTTAGGTGTCTCGCTAAATTTCCAATTAGTTAATTGTATAAGGGATTTGAGCATATAATGACTTCAAAAGCAAAAAAAGGCTTTTAGTCAGCCTTTCCTTCAATTGTCGATTGTTTAGCTTTCTTCTTTTCAATAATCTCCATCACAATGAACGGCGAATGTGCCAAGCTGAAAAGAACAACTCCCACAAACAAAAGATGGAAGAAATATGGAACCCATCCATGGTTAAGATTAAGAAGTGGCAATCCTTCAACAGGTGGATAAGCAAGGAACATGAAGTTAACGTATCTTCCGTTTTCTGCATATACACGTAAGAAGCCATTAATCCAGAGAATCGTTATTGTCATCATGAACATGACAAGCAAATTTCTTGATAAAACCCTGTGGCCGAGGTCCACTTTTCTTGTGATCATGAAATGGAGTGAAAACCATGTAACGACTGAATGGTAGATGAAACACTGATAGGCGGATGGATCCGTAAAGTCCGTTCCTGACGTTGCAAAAGCAACGCCCATAAGTCCACCGATGAGTCCAATAGGGACAACAAATTGGAGAAGCCACTGTTTCTTAGCCTCATCTTTAGATAAGACAAGGAAGAAGAAGATGAAGATCAGTATTGAGCAAAGGTGAAATGGCAGCGCAGGAGGAGCGATGTAATATCCCATGAACTTGGTTCCTCCATTTGAATAAACGGGCTGCATTTTGGTCAAAATCTTTGTCATTTCGCTCAAGAACGAAACACCGGCCATTATCCCGAAAACCATTTTGTTCGAGAACTTGAATTTGACGCTAGCGACAGTCAAACCGGCAATTATCACAACGCTGATGATATACCAGATAATTAAGTTAGGCATAACCTTACCTCTTTCTTTCCTAGTGGAAGCTTTATCGCGCTCCATTATGCCGTATCTTATTATTTAAATAAACAAGAACACATTTTAATGATTGAAAATTCCCGCAATTCCGCCCGATTCTAATAAATCTTTATCATAATAAATATGTACAGGACTCATCTCCGCCTGTATGGAAAATGTCGCAGTTCTTAAAAACATTCGGGAGAATCCTTCCTGCAGTTAATTAGGTAGGCTCCATATCTATGTCCATAAGTATCGTATGTGTGTTTAAGGCCGTTAACACCCATAACGATAACGGATTATTGAATTCCTTCTTCCTCTACGCGGTTATCAAATATATCAAGGCAACGATAATAAGCATCCTCATTCTTTTCGCGTTTTTTGCTGAAAATTATGCCTAATTCTATTCAAAAAGATCGTTTTCCATAGGCAAAATATCAAAACTCTATAATTGATAGATGCGTATATGAATATATAGAGAGCTACAATTGAGACAAATAAGAAAGGCCAATATTTATGAAAAAGAAATCTTTAACTCTTATTCTTGCCTCTGCACTGTTTCTTGCTTCATGTGGAGTAGCAACAACCTCAACCTCATCAGATGAAAAAGGAGATTCGGCAGCTTCCCAAACTTCTCTTGATTCCCTTACTTCTAGCGAAGTCTCATCAACCGGCGCTTCTTCAAACTCATCTTCTGAAGTTAATTCAGAATCCCCATCAACACTTCCAAGCGAATCTTCATCCGTAGCATCTGAACAATCGGCAGAAGCTTCCAGTTATGTCTCTTCCGATTCCTCCGTTCAGTCACAGGAAACTTCAAGCGCGGAATCATCTCATCCGTCTCAGGAATCCTCAAGCGCGGAATCATCTCATCCGTCTCAGGAATCCTCAAGCGCGGAATCTTCTCATCCGTCTCAGGAATCCTCAAGCGTGGAATCTTCTCATCAGTCTCAGGAATCCTCCGAGTCAAGCAAGACCCCAATCGAAGTTAAATATACTGGTGCCGCTCACGCTGATATGATTGCAGCTCCAGGAAAATATGTGGTCTTTGCTGGAAAAGATGAAGCTAGCGAATATGTCTCTGCATATTCAGTTGGTAATGATGTCACAATTGAAATTGGATCATATGCTGAAACATTACCTTCAGCCGCTCAGCTTGCCCTAAGATATCATATTGCTGGAATTGCTAAAGACGATAAGTATAAAGCAAGCGCAACAATCGTCACGGATACTGATATCAGATTATATTTCTCCAAAAATGTGTATTTTGATTATGAAGCTGGAAAAGAAGGCACATTAGACGTGAACTTCACATATTCATCAAATACAGCATTCAACGCAGTCTTGAGAAACAAGGGAACAGGAGATAACTTCTCCGGAACCGGAACAATCACATTCAAAGACCTTGTAATCGAGAAGATCTAATATAGTTGATCAAAATGCCCATTGAAATGATGGGCATTTTTCTTTTTAAATAAAACTGCTGATAAGTAGAAGTCAGTATTGAAAACTAAAGAAATGGAAAGGGGAAATAGTTGATTCTTATCCGAACGACCAGGATTTCATGAAAGGATTTCTAGATTACTTCAGGTATTAAAGAAAATATCTACGATGCACGGATGCAGCGTAGATATTCTTTTTATTCGTCAGTAAGACTGATTCGTGCATAGACTGGAGAATGGTCTATCATTCTTTCCAAATAGACTTCGTATGCGTTATAGCCGTATTTTGTGGAAAGGTTCTCGATGAATTTATTTTTATCTGTCTTGCCCCATCCGAAGAAGAGATCATCATTCTTGAGCATCTTGCCCATCTCTAGACCGATGATATCTCCGTTTTGGTTCTTCTTGATTGTTGCGACCTCATCATATGCTGCGAGGAATTTAGCACTTTGAGCTGTAGTCTTAACTAAATTTGATTTGAAGGAAATTTGATCGTCTGCAATCGTGAATGTTCCTGCGATTGTGTTGATCTTTTCGATTAAGTTACCGTTCTCGTCATAAGTCGAAGTTGCCTGCTCTGTATAGCAGAATGCGCCTTTATTGACTTCAGTTTCACTTTCGTATCTGAGTTCTAATACCCCATCACACTGCATTGTTTCTGAATCGTAATATGTGAGGAAGATTAATGGAAGAATACGGTTATGCAAGATCAATGTCTAGAAAAGGATGCTCTCCAGATAACGCTGCTTGTGAAGGATACTTTGGAATATTAAAAAGAGAATTCTTTCATAATCATGATTGGAGCAAGGTCACAATCGAAGAATTTATAAAAGCATTAGATGATTATCTTAAATGGTTTAAAATAAAGAGAATAGAAGAAAGGCTAGGGTATTTAAGTCCAATGGATTACCGCGCTAGCTTAGGCTATTAAGTGGTACGAAAAAATGTCCGCACCTCAGTAAACAACATTATTGATACAAAACGGCTAAAATGCCATAGGTGTAACAACAAGTTTGATACACTGGTGGAAGATAAAACTACTTTTTTAAGTTTTTTTCTAACTCATCAATATTTCCATTAAATAGTTTATCAATATTTTGCTCGATCACTTCGATTGGATAATCCCACCATTTAAGGTTAAGTAGTTTATTTATTGTTCTATCATCAAAGCGTTTTTTTATTACTCTGCATGGGTTTCCTACTGCAATCGTATATGGTGGTATATCTGAACCAACAACAGAATTAGCACCAATAACTGCACCATCTCCAATATGGACTCCAGGCAATATTGTGACGTTTTGACCAATCCATACATCATTACCAACAACAGTGTCGCCTTTTATTGGCATCTTATCTAAAGGAGGTGTGTGTTTTCGAAGGTCTCTTGAGAAAATATTAAATGGATAAGTTGTTAATCCATTCATAAAATGATTTGCACCATTCATAATGAATTCCACACCTGCTCCTATTTGGCAAAATTTACCAATAATAAGCTTGTCACCAATAAAATCATAATGATGGGTCACATGTTTTTCAAAAAGATCTGCGCCCTTCTTATCGTCATAATATGAATAATCACCAACAATAATATTAGGATTTGTGACACAGTTTTTGATATAGCATATTTCTTCGATTTCTGGATTTGGATATTTTGCATCCTTCCTCAATCCAGATAATTTATCTCCACATATTGGTTCAAGACCAAGTTCTGGACGTGATAAACCATATAGTTCCATCAATCTTACAATTTTGTCATAGCTCATCTCATTAACGCCTTCTTCGATTTTATTAATAGTAGATCTTGAAGTATAGCCCAAAGAATCTGCCATAGCTTGTTGAGACATTTTGTTTCTAATTCTTACGTTTTTTATTTTCTTGCCAAACTCTTTCTTGTCCATATTTATAAATTTCCTTTTATTGTTTTTATAATTTCTTCATCTTCCATTTTAGTAATTGCAAAGACTTTTTTGCCAGCATAATTTAATGATGCTCCAAGATGATAGAGATTATTATCATCAATAATTAAAAATCTATCATGGTATTTGTCATTGATATAAGTAATGCAATCTCCATATTGCGCATTGAAATCTGAAACATCTTTCTTTGACAATTTCGCTTTTGATGAATGATAAATCGATAATGACACACCTTGTTTCTTATGTTTTAGGAAATCTAATGCTTTGATATCAGCGTAAGCATCAATAAGAATAATAGAAG
>JAKSVF010000018.1 GCA_024408235.1 Bacilli bacterium | reverse complement strand
GCTGGGTTCAAAACGTCGTGAGACAGTTTGGTCCCTATCTGTCGTGGGCGTAGGAGTTTTGAAGGGTCTAGTCCCTAGTACGAGAGGACCAGGATTAACGAGGCACTGGTATATCGGTTGTTCCGCCAGGAGCATGGCCGGGTAGCTACCCTCGGACGAGATAAGCGCTGAAAGCATATAAGCGCGAAGCTCTCCCTAAGATGAGAACTCCCATTCGAAAGAAGTAAGAGCCCTCCTAAGTCAGGAGGTTGATAGGATGGATCTGTAAGCACAGCAATGTGTTCAGGAGACCATTACTAATAGCTCGAGGACTTAATTTCACTAATTCTATAAATTTTTAGAAAAGAGTAAGCTAAGTCGCTTGATTTATATAACACTTATCAGAAGAACGGTTTATGATAATATTCGGTTTTCAGAGAACACTGAGATCTCTAGAAAAAAGTCTGGTGATGATGGCGCGGTGGGCACACCTGTTCCCATCCCGAACACAGAAGTTAAGCACCGCAGTGGCGATGATAGTTCCTTCGGGGGCGAAAGTAGCGCGTTGCCGGGCTTTTTTCTTTTATAGGACATTTCTATTGATTCGTTGATTCATCTTATATAATGAATATCAACGTCCCTTAAAACGCCTGAAATATATAACTATCAATTAGATCATCCAGCTTCTGGGTGATTTTTTTGTTTTCTACATAATATACATATTTATACATTTTGATTCGAATATGTTTGAAGAAAATGTATTTTCTTGTATAATTATGGATGTAAGGAGGTATCAAATGGGAATTACATGGTTTAGCGCAAAAGAAAAACTCGGACAAGCGTCCCTTTATGATTCAAATATCACCCTTAACATGGTTGCATCTGTCCCATTCGACGTGGCATATAAAGTCCAGGTCGGTGTCGATGATGATAAAAACCTTATTATTGAACCTATTTCTAAAGAAAGAGTGGTTCGAGGCGATTTAGACGAGTACTCTCTTCTTCCCATTCAGCTTAAGAAATCCTATTCAAGGATCAATTCAACAAGCTTAATGAAGAAGATAAGTGCAGCACTTGGCATTGAATTATCCAAAACGCCAGTCAAATTTGATACAAAATGGGATGATGAAAGCAACATGCTCATCATCATGACCGGAAAGGCGGGAGAGTAAAAATGGAAGCTTGGATGTGGATTATATGGTTAGGAATATTTATCCTAGCTATAGTGATTGAAACCCTTGGCACGGATTTAGTGAGCATTTGGTTTGCAGCAGGAGCGTTGATTGCCCTCATAATCAGTTTCACCGGTTGTGCATGGTGGATTCAAATCATCGTATTCGCTGCAGTATCAGTTGTTTCCATCTTATGTTTAAGACCTTTAATCCATAAGTACATGAGAAACAATATCGTCAGAACGAATATTGATCAAATGATCCATTCAAAGGGTGTCATGAAAGAAAGATATGACATTCTCCATCATGGAGAAGTCATCGTTAACGGTGTAACTTGGACCGCAATCGCTCAGAAAGAGAAAGATGTATTAGAGCCAGGGGACATCGTTGAAGTTGTCGGCGTTACAGGCAACAAATTAATCGTCACATTAGTGGCAAAAGGAGAAAAATAACAATGGAAGGATATCAGATCGCAATATTAGTAGTCTCAATTGTCTTGGTATTGCTCCTCTTAATCGTGATTTCGAATATTAGAGTCATCCATCAGACAGAAAAGGCGATTGTTGAAAGAATGGGCGCATTCCATGCAGCCTGGGGAGTCGGAGTTCATTTCTTATTCCCATTTATCGATAAAGTTACTCACCGCATCAGCATGAAGGAACAGGTAAAAGACTTTGAACCTCAGTCAGTCATTACTAAAGATAACGTCACAATGCAAATTGATACAGTTATCTTCTTCCAGGTAACTGACCCAAAACTCTACGCTTATGGTGTAGATAACCCATTATCTGCAATCGAGTACTTATCAGCTACAACACTAAGAAATATCATCGGTGAACTTGATCTCGATGGAACTCTTACATCAAGAGATATCATCAACGAAAAAATGAGAAAGATCCTCGATGACGCAACAGACCCATGGGGAATCAAAGTCAACCGTGTTGAAGTTAAGAACATTCTCCCTCCTCGCGACATCCGTGAAGCTATGGAACGTCAGATGAGAGCAGAACGTGAAAAGAGAGAAAAGATCCTTCTCGCAGAAGGTGAAAAGCAGTCCGCTATCTTAATTGCCCAGGGTAAGAAAGAGTCCGCTATCTTAAATGCAGACGCTGAGAAGCAGGCAACGATTCTCTTGGCAGAAGGTGAAGCGGAAAAAACACGTCAGATGAAGTCAGCAGAGGCTGATGCAATCAAGATGACACGCCAGGCAGAGGCAGATGGTCTTGAGATGTTGAAGAAGGCGGGTGCAGACTCATCAGTCCTCACAATCAAATATCTCGAGGCTCTCACGAAAGTCGCAGATGGTAAGGCAACAAAGATAATTTTGCCAACAAATCTCACAGGTATTGCAAATTTAAGCAACACTCTTGTTGAATCTGTAAAAGTGTCAGATATCGAAGAAAAATAAAAAATCTTCGCAAAAACGCTTTATAAATTAGAGGGGAAGAAATTCTCCTCTTTTCTTGTTATACAGGGGAGAGTTTGAGGTTTTGCAAAGTTATCAGAATAGTGAGATAATACGCGAGTGGTTATAAACCACTATACTAAAATTATGGCAATTGAAAGAACTACCCCATTTGGCGGAATTAACATCTCAAGCGAGGCTGTTGCTCAGGTAGCTGGTGAAGCTGCTTCAAGATGCTATGGCGTTGTTGGACTTGTCTCAAGAAGCTCTCTTGAAGACGCTGTCTCAGAGATCCTCAAGATTGAGGAATATCTTAAAGGTGTCTACACCAGAAAAAGAAAAGATACATATGAAATCGACTTATACATCGTTGTTGCATTCGGTGTTAAGGTCACCGAGGTTATGAGTGAAGTTCAGAAGAACGTCTCATACACTCTTGAAAAAACATTTGGCATCCCATTCCGCAAAGTGAATGTCTATGTTCAGGGCATTAAGGAACTTAACTAAATATGAAAACTATCGACGGTCAAATATTGAAGTCCCTTTTCTTATCGGGCGCAAATAACTTATATAACCATTATCCTGAGATCGACCAGCTCAATGTTTTCCCTGTCCCAGATGGTGACACCGGAATGAACATGAACTTAACGATGACTTCGGGCGCAAAAGAAATTCAAAACAAGAACGACACCGATATCTCATCTATCGCTAAAGCATTCTCCAAAGGATTGCTCATGGGCGCTAGAGGAAACTCAGGCGTTATCACTTCACAGATTTTCAAAGGATTCTCAGTCGGAATTGAAGGCAAGAAAGAGATTAACGTATCAGAATTAATCGCTGCTTTTGAATCGGCTAGAGAAGTCGCTTATAAAGCTGTTATGAAGCCTGTTGAAGGCACTATCTTAACGGTTATCAGAGAATCTTCTTCTGCTTTAGCAGAAAATGCGAAGAAAGTTAACTCAATCGAATCCGCTTTAGACCTCTTACTCAAAGAGGCCAAGAAATCACTTGATCACACTCCAGAATTGCTTCCAGTCCTTAAACAGGTTGGCGTTGTTGACTCTGGCGGCGCGGGCTTATGTGTCATCATTGAAGGCATGACTAAAGCCGCACACGGTAAATTCGTTGAACGTATCGAACTTGATACAGTCACAAACAATGACTCTGCAGTTCTTGCCTCCCCATATGCGGGCGCTAAGTTAAGCGAAGGCGAAGAGGGTTATGGTTATTGCACACAGTTCATTCTTAGACTTGGTGGGCCAGACGACGGAAAGAAAGCGTTCGTTGAAAAGCGATTCCAGAATTTCTTAGCTGGTCATGGTAACTCAATCGTTCTCGTCAGAGATGACGATATTGTTAAGGTCCATGTCCATACATTGACACCTGGCACAATGCTCAACTATGCGCAGAACTTTGGTGAATTCTTAACAATCACAATCGAGAATATGTCAGAAGAGCATAACAATATCTCTCATGGCGATGTTGCAACCGATATGGCAAGCAATATCGAGCGTGCAAAGGCTGACAAAACCCCATACAAGGATTTCGGACTTATCGCGGTTTCATCTGGCGAAGGTTTGGATCAGATGTTCAAAGAACTTGGCGTTGATTGCATCGTTGGCGGCGGACAGACAATGAACCCATCAACTGAGGATTTCCTCAAGGCGATTGAGAAAGTTCACGCAAAGAACGTCTTTATCCTTCCAAATAACTCAAATATCGTCATGGCTGCTTCGCAGGCATGTGATGTTATCGATAACACAAAGACAATAGCCAGAGTTATTCCATCGAAGACTATCCTTCAGGGAATTACATCGCTTATGCAGTTCTCTCCTGACCTCTCAGCAGATGACAACTTCGATAACATGAAGAGTGCTCTAAAAGACGTTAAGTCAGGTTCTGTAACTTACGCAATTAAAGATACTGAAATTGACGGAGTTCAAATTACAAAAGACTACTACATGGCTATGGCGGACGATAAGTCAATCGTTGCATGTGTTCCTGACAAGAATGAAGCACTTTACTCATTAATCGAGAATCTCGTTGATGAGGATTCATACATGATCACGGTAATCTATGGTGCTGATGTATCTGCAAATGAGGAAAAGGAAATTGCTGATTACCTCGAAGAGCATTATCCAGATTGCGACGTCGACGTTAAGAATGGCGGACAGCCAGTCTACTCATTCCTCGTTGGAGTTGAATAAATCTTAAATAAGACCCGGGTTTCCGGGTTTTTTAGTGCTTTGATTAAAACCATTTTGTTTTGCAAAGAGATTTCTCTTTGATGTGATAGAATATAATTATGCAGTTCTCAAAATCCGAAAATGTTAACAAATCCCTCAAAAAGATGAATATCAAGACTTTTGAGGATGTTTTAAATCATCTTCCAAGGAGATACGAGTCTTTTGCATACACAAAGCGCAAGGCTGTTTATGAGAACAAAGAAAGGGTCGTTGTCCTTGGAAAAATAAGAGGTAAATTATCTAGACCTGTTCGTTTTTCGCATAGAACGCTATATAAGTTTTATTTTGAGACTGTTGATAGGGAAATCTGGAGCGTTGAAGCGTGGAATAGAGATTACCTTGGCAAGTATGTCGTAGAAGGTGAAACTTATACCTTAACGGGATCTTTTGATAAGAAGAGAGGCGTACTAACAATGCTCAACCTCATCAAAGGTGAGATTCCTCAAGATGATGCGTTTAGACCTGTGTATTCTCTTCCAACGGATTTAGACAACAGAACATATTCAGCTTTAGTCAAAAGAACGTTGGAAAAGTATGGAAACCAATGCTATAGCCCCGTACCGGCTAGTCTCAAAGCTAAATATAGATTGGAGCCTATGAAATATGCATATGAACATGTGCATTTCCCAAAGTCTCCAGAAGATATCAAGAAGGGTATGAGAGTTTTCAAATACCAGGAAGCTTTGCTGTTTGAACTCAAGAATCAATTGGTCCGTGGCGCTAATAAATCCTTGAGAAAACCTCGCAATCGTAAGGTTGATAGAGAGAAAATGCAGAGATTTATCGATTCTTTGCCATATAAAGTCGGCAACGATCAGATGATGGCTTTCAATGAATGCCTGGAGGATATGGACTCTCAGTCAGTAATGTATAGACTCCTTCAAGGTGACGTTGGAACGGGCAAGACTTTAGTAGCATCACTATGCGCTTACGCTAACTATTTAAGAAGCGAGCAGACAGCGATACTCGCACCAACAGACACGCTTGCTAGACAACACTACGAAACCCTCAAGAAACTTTTTGAGGGCACTCATGTTAACGTTGCTCTTTTGGTCGGCCATATGGAGGCTAGAGAAAAACGCTACGTCTACACTGATCTTGAAGACGGAACGATTGACATTGTTGTTGGCACGCATGCGCTATTTTCTAAGTCGGTTAACTATGCTTACCTCGGGCTTGTCATCATAGACGAACAACACAAGTTTGGTGTTAACCAGAGAAGCCAACTTGTGGGTAAAGGTGAACACGCGGATTTACTTCTGATGTCCGCAACGCCAATCCCTCGCACATTGACACTTAGTATCTATGGAGATTTGGATGTTTCAACTCTGCACGAGTTCCCTGCCGGAAAACGCAATGTTAAAACTTATAATATGGCATCAGATGACCCTCGAGTGATCACAAGAGTGGAACAATCTTTAACTAATGGGAAAAGGGCATTCATCGTCGTTCCTCAAATAGAAGGAAAGGATGAAGAAACATCGGTTTTGGAGATTTATGAAAAGTATAAAAAACTCTTCCCTAACAAAGTTACGTTGATCCACGGAAAAGTAAGCGAAGAAGATAAAGAAATCGCTACAATCGCTTTTAAAACGGGTCTATGTCCGATTTTGGTCGCAACATCGGTTATTGAAGTTGGAATCGATGTAAAGAATGCGGATTTGATGCTGATTTATTCTCCATCTCATTTCTCCTTGTCGTCATTACATCAGCTGAGAGGTCGTGTTGGAAGAGATGGAACTCCTTCTGAATGCGTTCTTTTGTCAACATTAGAAGAAGACGATGAAGAAAAGCTTCATATTCTTATGGAGACCGAGGATGGATTTAAAATCGCTGAGGAGGATTTAAGGCTAAGAGGTCCTGGCGATATTGCTGGAGTTCGACAATCTGGTCTCCCTGAATTCTCTTATGCGAACATCATAGATGACTTCAAAATATTCGAGATTGCACGTGATGATGCGGCCACTATTTTAAGAAATAGACTAGAGAGTGAAAATCTAGAGATAATAGAAATCGCGAAGGAACAGTCTGAAACGAGTATATTATCGTAGAAACTATTATGCATGATGGCTATACTAGCCATTAGGAAGTAAGGAGGAAAGCGTATGATTAAGATAATTGTTGATATGATGGGCTCCGATAACGGAAGCGCAGCCACTAAAGAGGGTGTTAGACGTTTCAAGAAGAACCACCCAGATTGCGAGCTTGTCCTTGTTGGCAAATTAGATGAACTTGCCGATATGGAAGGCTATGAGAAAATCGAGGCAAACGATACGGTCGGCATGTGTGCTGGCGCGATGGAAGTGTTGCGCAAGAAAGACGCATCCATGGTTAAGGCCGTTAAAGCGGCGGCTGATCCGGAAATGCACGCTGATGGAGTTATTTCTGCCGGTGGCACAGGTGCTTTCTTAAGCGCTGCAACCTTAATCCTCAAGAAGGTTCCAGGAGTCAAGAGACCTTGCTTAGTCACAGCTTTCCCTAAACTCATTGATGAAGGTGGATATGTCACCATTCTCGACTGCGGTTCTTCAAATGAGAACACTCCAGAAGAGTTGCAGCAGTTCGCTTTTATGGGTTCTGTCTACGCTCAGGCTGTTTATGGAATTGAAAAGCCTGTTGTTAAACTTGTTGCAAACGGTACTGAAGACGGAAAAGGCTCTCCAGTTGGAAAAGAGGCATTCGCGCTTCTAAAAGATGATCCAAAAGTAAATTTCCAGGGTAATGTTGAAGGCAACCAGTTGTTAACAGGTGCAGTTGATGTTGCGGTTTGTGATGGCTTCACTGGAAATGTCCTCTTAAAGACGACCGAAGGCGTTGCAAAAATGATGGGTAAAGAGATCAAGAAAGCATTCACAAGGAATATCTTCTCAAAAATCGGTTATTTACTCTCAAAGAAAGGCTTTGCCGAGTTCACCACTAAGATGAATCCTAAGAAGACTGGTGGCGCTCTCTTATTGGGCGTTAATGGTGTTGCAGTTAAGGCCCATGGCAATTCTGATGGAGAATCATTCGAGTCTGCTCTCAACGTTGCCTATAAACTCGCATGCAACAAGGTGGTTGAAAAACTCCAGGAAGGATTTAAGGAATAAAAAATGTCATTCGTTGATCCATTACTTAAAGAATTAAATATCGCTCCAAACGATCTCTCGGTATACGAACTCGCTTGCACTCATTCCTCAGTTAACGGGATGGCTAAAACAAAGCATAAAGATTACGAGAGATTGGAGTTCTTAGGCGATTCGCTCGTCGGTTTTGTCGTATCTGAGTTATGTTATAAGCTTCACCCAGAAATGAGACAGGGAGAATTGTCTGTCCTTAAAGCGCAGTTTATCAGAACTGAATCAGAAGCAAATTACGCAAGAAGATTGGGATTGCCGGAATATATCAAAGTCGGAATCTCTTTCCAGAATAAGATTTCCGAATCAGACTCTCTTTTAGAGGATGTATTCGAAAGCTTTATAGGCGCTCTCTTGTTGGACAAAGGCCTTGAATACGCTTATGTCTTTATTAAACAGCTGTTCTACAACGATGTTAAAGAGGCAAAGATCATTGTCGAAGGAAACCCAAAATCTGAGCTTCAAGAGATTATTCAGGCTGAATCTAGAGAGGCTTTAGTCTATGAACTTATCTCTGAATCCGGTCCTGCGCATAATAGAACATTCGAGATGGCCGTTTTATTCGAGGGTTCAGAACTCGGAAGAGGAATTGGCAAATCAAAGAAAGAAGCGGAGTCAAACGCTGCAAGAGAAGCACTCAAGAAAGTGGCTAGAGGAGGAGAGAGATAATGGGATTATTCGCATTTTTAAAAGAAAAATTCTCCAAGAAAGATAAGAATGAGAAGACCGAGAAGTATGAAAAAGGCTTAGCTAAGTCTAGACAAGCCTTTGCTTCACGTTTAGATGACCTTTCCAAGAGATATTCCTCCGTAAATGAGGACTATTTTGAGGAATTAGAGCAGATTTTGATCGAGGCGGACGTTGGAGTTTCCCTCACCATTAAACTTGTTGAGCAGTTACTTGATAAGTCCGAAGAAGAAGGAATCACCGACCCAGCAAAGATCAACGAAGAGTTGGTCGATGCGATGTTCGTCGGTTATGTTGAAAATGGTGGAAACATCACAAACGAGATTCAGTTTAGAGATAGTGGACCTACAGTTCTTTTGGTCGAAGGCGTTAACGGAGTCGGAAAGACAACAAGTATTGCTAAACTCGCTAAGAGATACATGAATAAAGGCAAGAAGGTTCTTCTTGTTGCCGCCGACACTTTTAGAGCAGGTGCGGTTGATCAGTTAAAAATATGGGCCTCACGTTTAGGCTGCCCAATCATCACAGGTAAAGAGAATGGTGACCCAGCATCGGTTTGCTATGATGGCGCTAAATACGCTAAAGAAAATAACATCGATCTTGTCATCGTTGATACTGCCGGAAGACTTCAGAACAAAGCAAACCTCATGCAGGAGCTTGGCAAGATGAACAGAGTTATTTCTAGAGAAATCGAAGGCGCTCCTCATGAAACATTCCTCATAATCGATGCAACAACAGGCCAAAACGGCGTTTCGCAGGCTAAATCATTCAAAGAAGTTAGCAACATTACCGGTATTGTCATTACAAAGATGGATGGAACCTCCAAAGGCGGTATCATCTTATCGATCAGAGATGAATTGGGAGTTCCAGTCAGGTTTATTGGACTTGGAGAAAAGATGGAGGACTTAGAGGAGTTCGACCTCGATGAGTACCTCAATGGATTGTTGGTAGGAAATGGAAAATAAAGTAATCGAAAAAAGAGAAGAAGCCATTGCCCTCTACGATAAGTATGGATCGCTTTTGACCGATACTCAGAAAGAGGTCTTTTCCGATTATTATCTTTTCGACTTGTCGCTAAGCGAAATAGCGGAGAATAGAGGCATTTCTCGAGCCGCTATATCAGATAATCTTCATAAGTCACTTGAGAAATTGAGTGAATATGAGTCTAAATTACATTTAATTGAGAAAGATGAACAATTGCTTTCTTTAATCGAATCAGTTAAAAATAACGAGGCTTTAGATAAAAATGAAGCGCTCGACATCATCAAGGAGAACCTCTAACCATGGCATTTGAATCACTATCAGAGAAGTTCCAAGGAATATTCAAGAAACTCAGAAAAGAAGACAAGCTAACCGAAACCAACATGGCTTCGGCTATCAAAGAGATTCGCGTCGCTTTGCTTGAAGCTGACGTTAATTTTAAAGTCGTTAAAGCCTTCACCGAAGACGTTAAGTCTAAAGCGTTGGGCCAGGATGTTTTAACTAAGGTTAATCCGGGAGAAATGCTCATCAAAATCTGCCATGATGAACTTGTTGAGTTGCTCGGCGCAGACAACACCGATATCAAATATGAAAAAGGTTTAACAACCATCATGCTTTGCGGTTTACAGGGCGCAGGTAAGACAACATCTGCAGGTAAACTTGCAAATTTAATGAAGAACAAACTCAACAAAAAAGTTCTCTTAGCGGGATTGGACGTTTATAGGCCTGCAGCTATTGAGCAGTTGGGCGTATTAGCTCGTCAATTAGGCGTCGATTTCTTTGAAATGGGTACTAACTCAAATCCGGTCAATGTCGCCGAGGAAGCGAAGAAAAAAGCACTTGCAGAAGGATATGATGTCCTCATCATGGATACCGCAGGTCGTTTGCAGATTGACGAGAAGCTCATGGATGAGTTGAAGAACATAAATAAGATCATCCACCCAACCGAAGTCCTCTTGCTTGTCGACGCTATGGCAGGTCAAGATGCCGTCAATGTGGCTTCAGCCTTTAATAACGATTTAAGACTTACCGGCGTCATCATGTCTAAGTTGGACGGTGATGCTAAGGGCGGTGCCGCACTTTCAATCAAATACATGTCCGGACTTCCTATCAAGTTCGCTGGTGTTGGTGAAAAACTCACCGACCTAGATATCTTCTATCCATCTCGTATGGCTGACCGAATTCTTGGAATGGGTGACGTTGTTACATTCGTTGAGAAGGCAAAAGAAGCGTTCGATGAAAAGACAGCGGAAAAAGAAGCAAAGAAGATGATGGATGGAAACTTCACTCTCGACGATTTGCTTCGCCAGATGAAGATGGTCCAGAAACTTGGAAGCTTGCAGTCCATCGCAAAGATGATTCCTGGCATGCCAAAGATTACAGATGAGCAAACCGCTCAAGCTGAAAAAGAAATGAAGATCTTCGAGTCCGTCATCAACTCGATGACACCATATGAGAGAAAACATCCAGATTGCTTGAAGTTCTCAAGAAAGAACAGAGTCGCAAAAGGGTGCGGATTAACAAACGCTGAAGTCAATCGTGTCATCAGGAAATGGGAGCAATCCAAAGAGATGATGAAGCAGATGAAGCAATATCAAAAATCCGGCAAAATGCCTGGTGGATTTGGTAGATAATTGAAAAAAGTCCAGTTTTGCTGGACTTTTACTTTATAAATTTATGGCCCTTTTCAAGTGCTTTCTTCTCCCAATCAGGCGTTTCATCGCTTTCAAGTTCCATTAAGAGCTTTTTATCTTGCTTGGATAACTCTATCTTTTTGAAAAGATCTGGTCGGTATTCTCTAGTAAGTTTTAGAGATTGTTTTCTCCTCCATTTTTCAATTGCGGCGTGATTGCCAGAGTAGAGGATATCCGGAACTTTTTCACCGTTATAATCATAAGGTTCCGTGTATTGTGGGTATTCAAGGAGAGGCGAGTTGAATGATTCGTCTTTTAGCGAGTCAGCAGTAATCGCACCATCGAGCAATCTGATTACTGAATCTGCGACTGCCATTGAAGGTATTTCTCCTCCAGTGAGGATGTAATCTCCAATTGATAATAGTTCGTCGACATATGCGTTTACTCTCTCATCGATTCCTTCATAATGGCCACACACTAAGATGAGATGATCTAACTGCGCGTATTCTTTTGCCTTGTTCTCGTTATAGGTTGTTCCTCTAGGTGAGAATAAGACCGCTTTTGAACCTGGAGTTCTAACTTTAGCGAGTGCGTCCACGATCGGCTGGCATTTCTGGATTAGTCCTGCTCCACCTCCAACAGGAGGAGTGTCTACACGACCATATTTATCCAAAGTAAAATCCCTAATATTGACGGCCTCAACTTCAACAAGACCTTTGCTGATAGCTCTAGCAATAATGCTATTCGAGATGAATCCGTCAAACATCTCTGGGAATAAAGTTAGGATGGTTATTTTCATAAAAGTCCTGGAATTACTTTGATTTTAACTGTCTTTGTTTCGATATTGATATCTAAAACAAACACTTTCTTAACAAAAGGGACGTAGAAAGTGGTGCCGTCTTCCTTCTCGACAACGATATTTGTAACGCCCGTTTCCTTGATGTCCTTGACGGTTCCAAGGAATACATCATCTTCATCGACGACCTTACATCCCTTCATATCTTGATATCTTGTGAAGCCTTTTGGAGTAGGTGCGTTTTCTTTATCAATCTCGATGTAGAAGTTTCTGTAATTCTCTGCGTCCTCAACTCTAGTGATTTCCTTGAACTTAACGTGGTATTCATTTCCGACAAATGATGCCCTCTCAACAGTGACATCAATTCTCTCGCCTGTTCTTTCGTTTAAAAGAGATAAAACATTATCCTTTTTGTATCTCTGTTTAGGGAAATCGGTCATGCCGAAAACCTTGAACGTTCCATCAAGTCCGAATGGTTTTGTTATGTGTCCAATGCGTACGTATTCCATAAGGTTTCTCCTAAAAAAACGGCGCCGATTTTACTCGGCGTCGCTTCCTTCGTCTTCATTAAAGCTTTCAAACTTTAAATGGATTCTGACGTTGCTGTTATCAGCTTTTCCAATGACGCCAACGGCTTCACGGAGAGCATTAGCAACGGCGCCTCTTTTGCCGATGAGACGTGCTGTATCGTCATCTTCTGAAACGATGAGCAAAGTGACATCTCTGTCGGTTGATCCTGGCATCTCACGAATCATGATGGATTCTGGGTGCTCTACGAGTGGATCGATGAGGGCGTGGATTGTTTTCTCGTAGTCGATCATTATTTCTTTGCCTTAGCTGCTGCGTACTTAGCAATGATGCCTTTCTTTGAAAGCATTGCCTTGACTGAGTCGCTTGGGATAGCACCAGCGTTGAGCCACTTTAATGCGAGCTCTTCGTTGATGTCTGCTGCTTCGACACCCTTCTTTGGATCGTATGTACCGATCTGCTCGATGCATCCGCCGTCTCTTGCGACACGTGAGTCTGAAGCGACAACACGGTAGAATGGGTCTTTGTGACGTCCGATACGGGTTAATCTGATTTTAACTGACATGGGTATAATCTCCTTTACCGAGTGAAATACTATAGAAGAGATGAAGTGGTGTCAAGCACTTTTACTTAACAGATGTGTAAAAAGTCATTTATTTAAATAAAAGTAGTTGCAAGAGATGCATTGAACACTTATTATTTGTCTTGCGTTTCGTAACGAACGCTACGCAGGCTCCGCTAACAATAGGTTATGAACCTGAAGAGAAAGAACAATCCTAAGGAGGAAGTGTGAGATGAATAACAACATCATCAATGAAATCACTGCCGGTCAGATCCGTACTGACATCCCAGCATTCGGCGCAGGCGACACAGTCAAAGTTTCTGTTCGTATCGTCGAAAACAAGAAGGAGCGTATTCAGGCTTATGAAGGCGTCGTAATCCAGCGTCGCGGCCATGGCGTCAGCGAGACATTCGTTGTCCGCAAGATGTCATCAGGCGTCGGTGTTGAGCGTACCTTCCCAGTCAATTCTCCAGCTATTGCAAAAGTCGAAGTCATCAAGCGTGGCGTCGTCCGCAGAGCTAGAATTCACTACATGCGCAAACTCTCTGGCAAAGCAGCTCGTATCAAAGAGAAGAAATAAGTCAGTGAAAGATAAGGCTCCTCGTGAGCCTTTTTCTTTTACCTTATAAAAGGAAAAGATTATAATTCGCATAGATATGGATTACGAAGTTAAGACATTGAAGTCTCTACCAAAACTCAACGAGCAGAAGAAAACCGCTAAAAGACCAATCGGAGAATATATTCTTCGCAGCCTTTTGGTATTGGTGTTCACCGTTGTTTTATCCGCAAGTGGTCAAGTCATTTACGATGAGATCAGATATTCGCCTTTCATCGTTGACGGCGAATCTATGTATCCGATACTTAATTACGACACTAAAGTTGTTACCAAAGACGGAGAAGTTTATCAGGATCCAGCAAACGGATGGACTCTATCCGATTTCTCTGATCCTAATAAGGTGTATACGGTCGATTACTGTTATATGGATACCCATGAGAAGACTCTTAAGAATCTTCATAGGTTCGACATTGTTGTCACATATTATAGAACCGACTACAACGTTGATTGGAAGCTTTTGCCAAACGCATCCTTGAAAGTCAAACGTGTTATCGGTTTGCCTGGGGAAACCGTTAAATTTGATGAAACAGGCCATTTATATATAAAAGGAAAAGGAGAAAACGAGTTTACATACGTTGATCAGCCGTTCCTTTCTTATGAGAATAACAAAGAAAAAAGACCTCTTGTCACAGAGGAATGGTATAACTCCGCAATGAAGCAGACCACAAACGGATTCGAGACAATCACGACGCTCGGAGATGATGAATATTATGTCGTTGGCGACAACAGAAGAACAGGATGCTCACTTGATTCAAGACATTATGTCGTTGGTGCAGTCAAACAATCTTTCCTAGTTGGAAAGGCCGTGACAATTGCCATGAAGGCAGACTATATTCCGGGAAACGAGCCTAGAAGGCTATACAATACATACAAGATGCCGTGGAGCTTAGAGATATTATGAGTATTGATGGAATGCAGCAGAAAAACGTTCACTACTTTCCAGGCCATATGAGAAAGGCCTTGAATGCTCTTTTGCCTATGGTTAAGGCGGCTGATTTGGTTGTTGAAGTCGTGGATGCACGTGCACCATTTTCTACAAGAAACCAATTGTTTGCCCCAATGGTTGGCAATAAACCGTTACTAGTGGTTTTGTCGAAATCGGATAAAGCGGACGCGAATATCACCAAAGCATGGGTTGAGTATTTTGCAAAAAATGGAATAACTGCCATTTCAAGCGATTTGAAGAAAGAAAGAGTGCTTAGCATCTTATCACGCGCAGCTGAGCCATTATGCCGCTCAAAAAGAGAAAAAGAGGCTAAACTCGGCATGAAGAAGCAACCTCTTAGATTACTTATCGTCGGTATACCAAATGTCGGTAAATCTACCCTCATCAATAACCTTGCCGGCAAAGCGGTCGCTAAGGCTGGAAACAAACCGGGCGTAACGCGTGCTGAGCAGTGGATCAAAATATCAAACGACTTTGTTTTGCTTGATACCCCAGGCATTCTTCCTATGCATTACGAAGACAAAAACCAAGCGATTTCCCTTGCTTTGCTCGGCTCAATACGAGAAGAAATCCTTCCAAATCACCAGTTATATGAAAAATTGTTTGATTTTTTGAGAACTAATTATCCAAATTGCATGGAAAAACGTTTTGCGATTGAAAACCTTGATGAAACATCGCCGGAGGCTGTTTTAGATGCCGTTGCCAAAAAGTGCGGGCTTCTTTTAAACGGCGGAGAGCCGGATCAAGAAAAAGCGACTTTGAGAGTGATGAAAGATTTCCAGAATACCGATTTAGGAAAGATTTCTTTAGAGAGGCCTGAATAATGCTGAAAAAAGAAAGAGAGTACTATTCTGACAGTGTTCACTATATCGCTGGCGTTGATGAAGCTGGACGAGGACCTTTAGCGGGGCCGATCGTTGCCGCAGCAGTTGTCCTCCCTCCGGAATTCGAGTCCGAAGATATCAACGATTCTAAACAAATGTCAGAGAAGAAAAGGGAGAAACTCTATGACATCATTCTCGAGAATGCTTTAGCGTATGCAATCGTATTCGCGGATGCGGATGAGATTGATGCTGGAGACATCTATAAAGTCACTAGACGCTGCATGATTAAATGTCTTGAGAAAATCAAAGGTAAATACGATTTGGTAATCACCGATGCGATGCCTATCCCGAATTTCCCGGTTCAAGTCGTTCCGATGATCAAAGGCGATGCCCAATGCTTAAATGTTGCCGCCGCCTCTATCCTTGCCAAAGTTACAAGAGACCGTTTCATGAGAGAGTTAGATAAGCAATATCCAGAGTATGGATTCGCTAAACATAAGGGTTATGGAACCAAGGCTCATCTAGAGGCTCTTGAGAAGTTTGGACCCATCGAACACATCCATAGAAAGACATTTGGGCCAGTAAAAGCATGTTTTATGGTCCAAGAAACACTTTTTTAGGTAAAAAATCGCAAAAAGTCCTCTATTAGTAAGTAGGAGGGCTTTTTTAAATGACCAAAAAAGACGCATTAGTTTACCTGTCCATGATATGCGACGGGAATTTTGACAGGATCATGAAAATGATTCGTCAAGACTTAAGAATCGATCCTGTTGAAGTCGAGAAATTAGTATCATCTCTCGACTGTCAAACCGTGACCATTCTTGATCCAAATTATCCGGAGTCGATGAAACACTCGTTCGCTCCGCCTGTGGTGCTTTATTACTACGGGAACCTTGAACTCGTGAATCACTATAGAAAGACATACGCTTACGTTGGCTCCCGCGAACCTGATGAGTATGCTGTAAAGATGGCGAGGAAAATAGCAAAGGAGTGTGCTGAACTTGGCCTGATTTTAGTTAATGGAATGGCTAGGGGCATCGATGGAGAATCCCTTAAAGCTGCATTAGAAGCAAACGGAAAATGCATAGCGGTTTTAGGGCGAGGAATCGACAAGCCGTATCCTTTATTAAATAAGGATATATATGAACAACTTAAGCTCGATGGTTTAGTTATGAGCGAATATCCCCCTGGAGTGGAGCCGACGCCCGACAAATTCCCTGATAGAAATAGAATCGTAGTTGGATTATCTAAAGGCGTTGTTATAGGGGCTTCAACCGTAAGGAGCGGCACTATGATAACTGCTAAACTTGCAACGGAAAACTATAGGGAAGTAGGGGCCGTTCCTTATAGAGCGGATGATGAGTCCGCTTGCAACTCGCTCATCAAAAGTGGAGCGTTCCTTATCGAAAGTGGGCAAGACGTCCTTGACATGATCGGCGGAGAAATCAAAGAAAGGGATATCATGAAAAATATTTAAAAACGTATAAATAATTACATATATTTATATAAGATAGATGTGTAAAACACACCCTTTACAAGTTAAAAAAACACCCTAAACTACATAACCGAAAAGTGAGTTTTTAGATGAAGTTAATTATTGTTGAGTCTCCAAAGAAATGCGATACCATCGGTCGCTACTTGGGCAAAGAATATAAAGTCATGGCCTCTCAAGGTCACATTCGTGACCTTTCAAAGAAAGGCAAAGGAGGATTCGGTATCGATATCGATAACGACTTCCAACCAGATTTTCTTATTGATAAGAAAAAAGCATGGCTTGTCGATGAATTAAGAAAAACCGCCTCTAAAGCGGATGAAGTTATACTTGCAACCGACCCTGACCGTGAAGGTGAGGCCATTTCATGGCACCTTGCTGAGGTCCTTGATTTAGATGTTGAATCCACAAAACGTCTTCAGTTCCACGAGATTACTAAGCCTGCTATCGAAGAGGCTATCAAGAACCCTGGACATATCGATATGAATCTTGTCAATTCCCAGGAAACTAGAAGAATGCTTGATAGAATTCTTGGTTTTAAGTTATCTAACTTATTGCAGAGAAAAATGACTCTTAAGTCAGCTGGTCGTGTCCAGTCAGCAACTTTAAAACTCATCTGTGACAATGATGATGAAATCGCAAAATTCGTTCCAGAGGAATATTGGACCATTGACTTGAATCTCAACATCGATGGCAAGATTGTTAAAGCATCATTGGATAAAGTTGATGGAAAAGACTTCAAGATCCACAACAAAGAGGAAGCGGACGCAATACTAGCAAGAATCCCTAAGACCTTGCCAGTCACGTCGTTAGAGACAACCAAGAAAAAAGTTCCTTCGAAACTTCCGTTCACCACCTCAACCATGCAGCAGGAGGCCTTTGCTAAGTTCCATTTCTCCACAAAGAAGACACAGGATTTAGCTCAGTCTTTATATGAAGGTCTCGATGTCAATGGTGAGCATGTTGGTCTTATCACATATATGAGAACCGATTCCGTTCGTATCAGTGACGAGTTCTTCTATAAGCACGCTAAACCATTCATTGAAAAGAACTTCGGCTCTGAATATGTCGGCTATATCAAAGCGGGCAAGAAGAAAGAAAGAATTCAGGATGCTCACGAAGCTATTCGACCAACCGGAACATCACGCACTCCTGAAATCGTTGCTAGATTCGTTTCGGCGGATGAAGCCAAACTCTACAGATTGATCTACGATCGCGCAATTGGCTCCCTCATGAGCGATAAGGTTGATGAAGTTACAACCGTTCTTTTTGAAGCGAACGGACTTACATTCAGAGCAACCGGAAATAGAACTCTATTCAAAGGATATGAAGCAATTTACGGCGAGTTCGATGATGATGAAACCAAATTATTGCCTGAAATCGCTGCAAATGGCGTCTATGCTATCAAGAAAATAGATCAACAGCAGAAGTACACTAAAGCTCCCGCAAGATTCACCGAAGCTAAAGTTGTTAAGACAATGGAAGAGGTCGGAATCGGAAGACCATCAACTTATGCCGCAACAATCCAAAGACTAAAAGAAGTAGGATATATTTCAATAAAAGGCGGAACAGTCACCCCAACCGAAGACGGAAAAAGGGTTACTTTCGTTTTAAATAAGTATTTCCCAGAACTCATCTCGACTGAATATACCGCTAATATGGAAGGTCAGTTAGACCAGATTTCAGAAGGTGAGACAACTAGAAAAGAAGCCATGACAGACTTCTATTATCCATTCATCACTAAGTTTGAATCTGTTCAGGCTTATATGTGGAAGGATCATGAAAAAGAGACAGGAGAGATGTGCCCAGAGTGCGGAAGCCCTCTTGTTATTAAAAAAGGAAGATTCGGTGAATTCATCGCCTGCTCCCGTTACCCAGAGTGTAACTTCAAGCCTAAGAAGCCAGTTGTAGAAGCGGAGCAGACTGGCGAGTTATGCCCACAATGCGGCAAACCTCTTGTTGTTAGAAAGAACGCAAAAGGCGATAAGTTTGTTGCTTGCAGTGGCTATCCAGCTTGCAAGTACATCAAGGACAACGAGGCAAAGGAAAAGAAAGAAGTCGTTGTTTATACAGAAGCCGATTATCTAAAGCAGTGCCCAGATTGTAGAACTGGTCACCTTGTATATAAAATGGGAAAGAAAGCCAAGTACATTGGTTGCACAAATTTCCCTAAGTGCCGCCATGTCGAGTGGATTAACAAGCTCGAGAAGAAAGGTCGCCGTGGAAACAGGTAAACGTGTGAACATCGTTGGGGCTGGTCTAGCCGGAAGCGAGGCCGCCTTTTTCCTTTTGAAGAAGGGATATGAAGTCCATCTCTATGAGAGACGCCCGGCTTACAACGATCATGCGCATGAGACCGCTTTATTTGGAGAGCTTGTATGCTCCAATTCATTGAAGAGTTATAAACTCGATAACGCCTGCGGTCTTCTTAAAGAAGAAATGAGGATCATGGGTTCTATCATGATGGAGGCTGCTGAGACCTCATCCGTTCCAGCCGGCGCAGCTCTATCAGTAGATAGGGAACTTTTTGCGTCAAATATCACGGCAAAAATCAAATCTTTCCCAAATTTGGTGCTCCACGAAGAAGAGGTCACATTTTTAAGCGATGATCCTACTATCATAGCGACAGGACCTTTGACTGATGGCAAACTTATGGATGCGTTGCTTGATGTCATGGGTGAAAAGAGCCTTTCATTCTTTGATGCATCAGCTCCGATCGTTAAGAAAGACACAATTGATTTCTCTAAGGCGTATTACAAATCGAGATTCGATCAGGATGATGCTGCATATATCAATTGTCCATTCAATCGAATCGAATATGAGAAGTTTGTTAGAGAACTCGTCGGTGCAGAACGCGCTATGCTGCATGAGTTTGACACTCACTATTTCGAATCTTGTTTGCCAGTTGAGGTCATTGCTTCTAGAGGAATCGAAACTCTTAGACACGGTCCATTAAAGCCATTTGGTCTTGGCACTGAAGAGCATCCAAAACCATACGCTGTCGTACAGTTGAGACAAGACACCAAGTTAGGCGATTGTTTTAACCTTGTCGGATTCCAAACCAATCTTACATATCCAGAGCAGAAAAGAGTGTTCCAGATGATACCTGGGCTTGAGAATGCAACATTCGTCCGCTACGGATTGATGCATAGAAACTCTTATATCAAATCACCTGCTGTATTGAATGAGGATTTATCTTTAAAAGCCAAGCCAAACATCTTCATTGCAGGCCAGTTAAGCGGCGTTGAGGGTTATGTTGAAAGTGCGGCTATGGGCATACTTGCCGCTATCAACATATATAGGAAATTGGAAGGCAAGCCGTTCATCGAGGTTCCAAAGACCACAATCTTGGGCGCATTAACCGATTATATACTCCATTCTACAAGCGGTTATTTCCAACCGATGAACGCAAACTGGGCATTAATACCCGGATCTAGAAAAGAAAATAGAGAGTTATCTATAAAAAATAGCCTAGATTCGATAAACTCTTATTGGATAAGAGTAAATGATTAGAGAAGAAAAAGAATACCTGGACCATTTGGCTCAGGTTAAAAGGTATTCAAAACACACCGTCGATTCCTATAAAAGGGACATCGATAAGTTTTTGTCGTACATCAATAGGGAAGGCGTTCTTTATGACAACGTAGACAAAACGGTTGTTAGAAATTATCTAACCACCGAAGTCATGAACGGAATAACTACAAGAAGCAACCAAAGAAGAATGTCTGCGTTAAGAGGGTTCTATTCATACATGCTGGATAGTGGCTATGTTAAGTCAAACCCGTTCTTATCGATTCACACTCCGACAAAAGAGAAGAGACTCCCTCATGTCCTAACCGATGAGCAGGTAAACAAACTCCTTGAGGAAAATAGCAAGAGAGATGATTTTTTGAAGGATAGGGACCAAGCGATATTAGAACTTCTCTACGCTTCAGGAATTCGAGCATCTGAACTTGTTGGTTTAAGGGCTAGAAACATCGATTTCAGGAACAGGATGCTCAACATAATTGGAAAAGGCAATAAGCAAAGGCTATCCCCATTCACCAAGGAATGCGCCGAAGTGATGCAGGCATATCTCAAGAAAATAAGGCCGATTCTATATGCCAAACACAATAGCATCAGAGATTGCGACGCTTTCTTTTTAAATGCGAGGGGCGAGAATTTAACTGTCCGCGGCCTTGAGTTTATCCTTAAACAAGTAGAAGAGAAAACAGGCTATTATTTTGGTCTTCACCCACATATCATGAGGCACTCATATGCGACCAATTTGCTAGAAAAGGGTGGCGATTTGCGAGTTATTCAGGAATTATTGGGTCACGAATCAATCAACACCACTCAAGTGTATACTCATGTTTCCACAAAGCAGATGAAGGAACAGTACGAACAATATTTCCCGAGGACAAAAAAGAACAAAGGAGAGTAGGGGTTATCTTATTGATAAACCCTTTTTAAATTTTTTGCTTTGTAGATTGGAACTCTGCTGATATAATCTCCATCGGCTCTCTTAAAGAGACCAAATACACACCTCGTGAATTCAGCGCCGTGTTCCCTGATGGACGAAGAAGTTTAAAAATCGTCAGGGTGGTCAGTTGTTCGAAGCGAGGGAGGCACAAACAAATGGAGGTCACAAAAATGAGTGACGAATTAAAGGAAGTTGTCGCAGAGACAGCACCTGCAGCCGAGGTTACAATGGCTGATGTCGTGAGAGACCCAAATGCTCCTATCATGACAATGAAGAAACTTCTCGAAGCAGGAGTTCACTTCGGACACCAGACACGCAGATGGAACCCAAAGATGGGCAGATTCATCTACGGCGCTAGAAATGGCATTTATCTTATCGATTTAGCAAAGACAGTCGCACAGGTCAACTCAGCATATGCTAAGTTAAAAGAGATCGTCGACAATGGCGGCAAAGTCTTATTCGTTGGCACAAAGCCATCATCACAGCAGATTGTTATCGATGAAGCAACACGTTCAGGTTCATTCTACATCGCTAACAGATGGTTAGGCGGAACATTAACAAACTTCCGCACAATCATGGGCAGAATCAAACACCTCAAAGATCTCGAAGCTATGGAAGCTGACGGAACATTTGACACTCTTCCTAAGAAGGAAGTCGCTGTCTTAAGAAAAGAGATGGAAAAACTCTCTAAGAACCTTGGCGGTATCAAAGAGATGAGAAGACTCCCACAGGCTATCGTTGTTACAGACCCATCAGTCGAACACAACGCAGTCACAGAAGCAAAGAAGCTTAACATCCCAGTATTCGGTATCTGCGATACAAACGACGACCCAGATACAGTTAACTTCGCAATCCCTTCAAACAACGATGCATCTGCATCAGTCAAGCTCTTAGTTTCAGTCTTAGCAGACGCTATCATTGAATCAAAGGGTGGCATCACAGCTGTAGCATATGTTAAGGACGAAGGCGAAGAAGCTACAATGAAAGACGCAGTTAAGGCTGCTGATATCGCAAATGAACAGCGCAGAGCTGCAATCCGTGCTCAGCGCGCTGAAAGAGAAGCTCGTAATGCTAAGATCCAGGAAGAGAGAAGAGCAAGATGGGCTGCTAAGAAAGCTGCAGAAGCTGCACCTAAGGCAGAAGCTGCTGCTCCAGTCGCAGAAGGAGAAGCAAAATAATGGCTGACCAGAATACAATCGCTTTAATCAAAACTCTTCGTGAAAGAACCGGCGCAGGCATGATGGACTGCAAGAAGGCTCTTGAAGAGAATGGAATGGATGTCGAAAAAGCAATCGACTACCTCCGTGAAAAAGGAATCGCTAAAGCTGCAAAGCGTGCTGATAGAACAGCAGCTGAAGGCTTAACAAAAGTCAAAGTCTGCGAAAAGTGCGGAAAAGTCGGCGTTGTTGAAATCAACTGTGAAACAGACTTCGTTGCACGTTCAGACAAGTTCATCGAATTAACAGAAGGATGCTTATCCTATGTTATGAAGAACGAGCCAGCTACATTAGAAGCTGCAGTCGAAGGCACAGCTGCATTATTCAACGATGCATCAGTCGCTCTCGGCGAAAAGCTCGGATTCAGAAGATTCTCCGTCACAATGCCAGCTGAAGGACAGGGCGTTGGAGCTTACATCCACATGGGTGGAAAGATCTCCGTTTACGTCATCCTCGAGAAGGCAGACGCAGAACTCGCAAACGGTTTAGCAATGCACATTGCTGCTAATAACCCAGCATACATCGCTCTTGAAGATGTCCCAGCAGATATCCGTGAGAGAGAGCAGAACATTGCTTTAGCTGAAATCGCAGCAGATCCAAAACTCGCTTCAAAGCCAGACATGGCAAAAGCTAAGATCGCTCAGGGCAAAGTCGACAAGAGACTTTCAGAATCATGCCTCTTATTCCAGGCATACCTCATGGATGGCTCAAAAACCATCGCTCAGGTTATGGAAGAGAAGCACAACAAAGTTGTCTCATTCGTCCGCTTCCAGGTTGGCGAAGGCATCGAAAAAGCTGCTGAATAACGTTAAAACAAATAAAGATTTGAACCTATAAAATTCTAGTGTTTTACAGGGTCTTATCAAAAATCCACTTAAGTGGCACAGTAGGGTGTCGGTTAATCCGGCACCTTTTCTTTTGCGTTAATACAAATGAAATTTTTGGTTTAAAAAAGGTTCTCCATAAGAAGAACCAATTTAAGCTGCGAATGCGTGGGTTACGTACCATATTGGTGGTTCGGTTGCAGACCAATACTCATAGAAAACCCTGAACGATGTTTCGAAATCAAAATCCTTGATATCAACTCTTTTGAAGGATTGCGAGTAATACTTGCAATTATCTGAGAACTTCAATCGAACCTCGCCAAATTCATAATAGTATTTGTTTTCCTGGAGGGAATATGTAACCTCTCTGGATTCTTTGTAGTAGTAGCTGTTTTTGGATGCACAAGAACATAAGGCTAGTGAAGATAAGGCAATGAATAACGTCAAACACATGTATTTTTTCATAATAGCCCCCTTACAACGCCCAATCGACTCTTGCATTAATTATCCATGATTCGATGTATGAAGAAATCCTACAGGCAATATTATAATCGGTCAACCAATTGTGGATGCCGGCACTGTGAATACCTACAATATAATTAGTGTTTCCATAGAATATTGGGGCGCCACTAGAGCCACTTAGCGCATCAATTCGATGATAGAACTTGTAATTAGTAAGCGTATGCCTCACCTTGTCAGAAGCGTAAGTCATATAACCGAAAGATTTTTGATATGCAATCATTTTAATATTGTCTTGTTTTGCCATAGAATGGTTCACCACTTCGAAATATCCGTATGTATTTCCTAAGTTTTTATTTAGTTTGCAATAAGCCCAATCGTCAGAATGATCGTGAGTATTATAGAATACCCCGACATTATAGGCTAAAACCTGAGCGCTATCGATAGAAGTGGATGCAATTGGCTGCCCGTTCGTTTCAACATAAACGGTTGTGGAAATTGGCCAACCATAATCTGCGCTGTAAACAACGTGAGAAGCGGTCAGCAAGATATTCGGGCCGACCAATGCACCAGTTCCTAGACCCCAAAGATCTGCATTCCCATCACCGTTCGAGTCATATCCAGCAACGATTTGGACGACTCCACTATATGGAAATTGTGTTAGTTGGGCCGATGAAACGTCCTGAAGATTGTGGTTATAAATTCCATCATCATTCGTATAACCTGAAGTATCCATGTCAAGAATGCATCCACCTAAATCACAATCATTGTGTTCTCTCTCGAAATCCAACGTCTCCTCATATTTAAATTGTGGATATTTGCCGTATTCATACATTACATGATTGAAAGCAATATCATTATTGCAATGAATTGCCATGGCTTCATTCGCTTTTGCGATAGATATGTTTTGTTCCGTAACTGAGAGAAGGCAAGAAGAAATAACTCCTAAAAAGTTCAATAAAAGCATTTGAGACCCCCTTTTTATTTCTATATATATTGTACAACTTATGTCAATGTAATCAAACGGGTTTTGCTATTTACGGAAGCCAACTCAAATTTGGTGATGATACTTTGGTTATCTTTTTATAATCCTATCGTCGGTACAATTTTTATGTATAATATATGCAATATGGAACCATTATATAAATCTGTAATCATTAAAGTCTCGGGTGAATCCTTGCAGGATACCAAAGACAAGTCTTGCTATGACAAGACAAAATTAGACTCTGTTGCCAAAACTGTAAAAGAAGCAACAGACCTTGGAGTTCATGTCGCAGTAGTCGTTGGAGCCGGAAACATTTGGAGAGGAAGACTTGCTGAAAAAGTCGGAATTGACCAGTCAACAGGCGATTATATGGGAATGCTTGGCACCATCATGAACGCTCTTGCTCTTCAGTCTGCATTCGAAGAAATTGGGCTCGATACAAGAGTTATGTCTGCAATCAATGTCCCTCAGGTCTGCGAACCTTATATCAAACGTAAGGCAGTCCACCATTTAAACAATGGCCGTGTAGTCATCTTTGCGGGCGGTACTGGCTCACCATTCTTCACAACCGATTCTTGCGCTACATTAAGAGCGTTAGACGTTGGAACCGAAGCAATCCTCATGGGCAAGAATGGAGTGGAGGGCGTTCTAGACTCAGATCCAAGAGTCAACCCAGATGCAAAACTCATCGAACACCTCACATATCAGGAAGTTGTCGAGAAAAAGCTCGGAGTTATGGATTTAACAGCAGTTGCGATGTTAAGCAACACAAACATCAAGATTCACGTCTTCAATATGAATGACTCAAATAATGTCATCAAAGTGTTGAAGGGCGAAAAAGTCGGAAGCATCATTTCAAAGGAGTAATATATGGACGATTTAGTAATCGAAGCAAAGAGCAATATGGATAAGACCATTGAGGCTCTTAAGAACAATTTTGCAAAATTAAGAAGTGGCAGAGCAAACCCTGCAATGCTTAGAGGCATTCAGTGTGATTATTATGGAGAAAAGATGGATATTGCATCTTTATCATCCATCAATATGCCAGAGCCACGCCAGCTTGTTGTTAAACCTTATTCAAGGGAAGACATCAAGGCTATCGCAACAGCTCTCCAGGCTGCAAACCTCGGCATCAACCCACAGGTTGAAGCAGACTGCATCCGTCTCATCATTCCACCACTTACAGAAGACGTAAGACGTGATATCGCTAAGCAGGCAAAAGGTTTGGCAGATGACGCTAAAGTCGCTGTTAGAAACATCAGACGTGATTACTTATCACTCATAAAAGACGACGATTCAATGTCAGACGACTACAAAGATAGAGTCGAAGAAGACATCCAGAAGGTCGTAGACGCATCAAACAAGTCAATTGACGAACTTCTTGTTTCTAAGCAGAAGGAAATCATGACAATCTAATTTCCTGTCTAAGACTTCCTATCAAAAGATAAGGTGCAGAAATCAATCGTTTGAACATCTGCGCCTTTTTTGTTTACGCTGATCCTGCCTTCTTTATTAAAAGCCTTGATCTAGAGAACGTGAATAAACGGGGGTTTTGTCAATAGGATTCAATGGTTTACACAAGTGTAATAACAACAAATTCTGATATATTTTTCTTAACATTGGCAATAAGGGTGCTAACTCCATAAATATACTTGTATAAAAAGATTTCTATTTAATATAGAATTATGGCTATGAAAAAAGTAGAGATGCCAGAGATTCAAATTAATCAGGTCGATGAGAAGTTCAAAGTTTCCCTCAGAAGCCGTCTTTTGGTGGCCGCTCTATTAATCGCGGTTGTCGTCCCTTGTGCAATATTAGGTGGATGGCCTTTCTTCATCGTTTTTTCATTAATGGCATTTGTTGCTATTTGGGAAGTTTCAGCTTCAACCGGCAAAAAATATGGCTGGTGGGTATACGTAATCACATACATCGTTACCGCTGCCTACATTTATTGGCCTATGGCAAAGGAGTGCATGGGTTTAACAGGTGCCCCAACTGTTACATTATCGGAATTCTTCACGAGTGAATATTTCAATACAATTCAGATTTCCACCCTTGGAGTTGCCGTCTCGATCTTTTCTTATTTTGCCGTTGCAATTTTTGACAAAAATTTCGGGTGGGATGATGTTGCCCATTTCGCAACATTCACTTTGCTTGTTGGGTTGGGAGTTCAATCAATATTCTTCTTAAGATATTCTCCATTCTTCTTCTTTACGGATCATGGAATATGCACAAGTACGTGTACAGACCCATCCGTTGCGGGCACGCCATTATTCAAATACTTAACATCATTCTTGTTCACTTTATTCGTAATTTTTGGTGCTTGCATCAACGATACATATGCCTATTTTGGGGGAATTTTCTTTGGAAAGCATAAACTTAACGAGAGAGTGTCTCCGAAAAAGACCTGGGAAGGTTTTGCAATCGGCCTCATTTTAACCGCAATCACATTATCCGCAATCGGCCTCATTCTAGCTGCTTGCAATTATCCAATCCTGCCGTTCCTCAACCTCAAGAACTGGTATTGGATCGTTGCATTATCAATCATCATTCCACTTGTCGGTGACCTCGGAGATTTATCTCTCTCACTCATCAAAAGACATTATGGAATCAAGGACTACGGTAATATCCTGAGGGGACATGGCGGAATTCTTGATAGAGCGGATTCCATTATTTTCGATGCTATCATCGTAGCTGTTATCGTATCCTGTATCGTAGGATTCAAACTTTACATTTAATATGAGAAAAGTATTGCTTCTCGGCGCATCTGGAAATATCGGCTCTCAGTCTTTGGATATATTTGCCAAAGATAGAGAGTCTTTTACTCTTGTTGGCATTACGGTTGGGCATCAAAGTGACAAAATACCCGCAATTCTTGAAGATTTTCCTTCTATTAAAGCGGTATATTCTATTGAAAGGACGACATTTGAAGAAAATTATCCAAATGTTCGTTTCTATCACGGTGAAACCGGACTAGAAGAAATCATTAAGGATAGCAACTGTGATATGGTTGAAAATGCTCTAGTTGGATTCTCAGGCTTGATTCCGTCGATAACCGCTCTTAAATGCAATAAGATTCTCGCTTTATCTAACAAAGAATCTCTTGTTGTCGGAGGAGAACTCATTAACAAATTATTAAAAGAGGGCCACGGCTCCCTTTTGCCTATCGATTCTGAGCATGTTGCTTTGGCAAAATGTCTTGGAGAAGTTAATCGTGATGATGTCGAAGAAATGGTCATTACAGGCAGTGGTGGTTCGTTTAGAAAATTAACTAGAAATCAACTCGAAGGTGTAACTGTGCAAGACGCTTTAAGGCATCCAACCTGGAGCATGGGCGCTAAGATAACTATCGACTCTGCAACAATGATGAACAAAGGCTTTGAAGTAATTGAGGCTCACTATCTTTATAACTGGCCAATTGATAATATCCGTGTGGTTTTGCATGGAGAGTCATATGTTCACTCTGCTCTCAAATTGAGAGATGGAACATATATTGCTGACGTCTGTCCTCCTGATATGCATGGTCCAATTTCCTATGCACTGTATGAAAAACGCGCATTCACTGAAACTATTAGAGGAAACAGCCTTGATTCATTTGGAAATTTCACATTTAGGGAGTTCGATAACCTTCGATACCCAGCCGTTTCTATCTGCATTAATGCTCTCAAAGAAGGAGGCATTAAACCTGCCATTTTGAACGGTGCAAACGAGGAAGCAGTTAATCTCTTCCTTAAAGAAAAGATTAAATTTGTTGATATAGAAAAAGTTGTTTCATTGGCATTAGCAAATATTGCTAATATAATTGAACCTACACTAGACGATATTTTAGCGGCAGATAAAGAAGCTAGAGCCTTCGTCAGGTCGTACGTAGAGAAATAACAATGAACACAGTAATCACAGTAATCGTATTAGTCGTAATGCTCGGAATCTTGATTTCGACACATGAACTTGGCCACTTATTGGTTGCCAAGGCTTTTAACGTCTATTGCTTAGAATATGCAATCGGATTTGGACCTAAGATCTTCTCTTGGAAGACAAAAAGAGGGGAAACAACTTATTCACTGAGAGCAATCCCTCTTGGCGGATTCGTCTCAATGTATGAAGATGGCGTCGAACTACCAGAAGGAGTTGAAGTCCCTCCTGAGAGATGTTTATCAGGTATCAAAGCGTGGAAGAAAGCGCTCGTCATGGTCGCAGGCATCACTGTCAATCTTATCACATGTGTTCTTTTCACCTTAATTTACACAATTGCATTCCCAAATTATTATCAGACAGAAGCAATTTATACCGGATATACAGACGGAACCTCAAATGTCGTCGCATATGGATTATGGGCAGACGGCACAGTTGATGGAGTCACGGTCAGCGGAGACTCCTCTGTCTTATACACTCCAGAAATCGCAGTTGACTCAAAGGACAACCAAATCGGCTTTGTATTAGATTCAAAGGCAACTTTTACGCACGATGGAACAACAGACACAGTGGTTGCTATCTATCTTTATCAGAACATCAAAGCAAATGATCTCTTGAGCTGCACAACTTTCTATTACGCAAAAACCGACTACACCCCAACCGAATTAGATACCAAACTCGGGATCTACAATAAAGCGGATACCGATAGGGGTGTCTATAAGGTTACGCCTGGTTCAAAACTTTCTATGAGCCTTGAATTCCTTGAGACATCTTCTAGAGAAGATAGACCTCAATTTAAGGAGGTTAGGACCGCGCATACATTTGAGGCGGAAGCTCGCGCCAATGAAGATGGTTCAATTGCTTGGACAAGTGAAGATAACATTAAGTTCTCAGCTCTCAAGTATTGGGATTCCTTCGGCGAAAGAGTTAAGGATGGTTTCGCAATGGTTGGAAACTATTTCGTTTCAATCGGTTTAGGCCTTAAAGCAATCTTCTCGTTCAATTTCTCGCAGGTTGGCTCAGTGGTCGCCATGGGAAGCGTTTTATCTCAATCCAGCGCTGCAGTTGGTTGGGGAAGAACATTCTTTGTATACGGCGGTTTCCTTGGATTAAACCTCGCAATTCTCAACTTATTACCATTCCCTGGTCTTGATGGCTGGCAATTACTTGTTGTCCTCATCGAAAAGATTCGTGGAAAGAAAATCCCTGATAAAGTGAAAGGAATCGTCTCGATGATAGGTATTGGACTTCTCCTCGCATTCGGAATCGCAATCATCATCAAAGACGTTATTGGCCTCTTATTATGAACGACAAGATGGAACGTTTCTTAAAATCTATCGGCATAGCAGAGGTCGACTTCTTTTCCGATCTTTCTTTTGAGATGGCTTCTTGGGATTCGCCTGCCCATAAAGTCTTCTACATGACGATCAGAAAGAATAACCCTTGGGATCCTGAGTTGCTCGAGGACTTCAAGAATGCTTTGTCGATGATCTCATATAAATATGAACTTAGATTTACATATGTAAACGAGCCTAGCTTCAGAGATGTAAAGAAGCTCTTTGAACCTTGGTATTTTGCAAATTATTTCAAGCCGCTTGATGTCTTTTTTAAAGAAATCCATCCAAATGAGATTGTCATCGGAACTTTTGACAAAATAGAAAAACTCGAATTTGAATCGATCGTAAATGAATTCCAGTCATACCTTAAATGGCTCTTTTACCCATGGAGCGTTAAAGGGGATATTGAACTTAAGCCAGAACCTGTTATCCCCGCTGTGATTGAAGAATTGACACCGGTTGAGGAACCAACCCCAATCATCGAAGAGGAAACGGCCCCATTATTCGCCGAAGACAACTCCGAAGAAGTTGATAGGGGCGAAGATCCATTCGATGAAACGATGGAAGAGGCCGAAGAGAAGAGAAGGCAGGAACTCTTAGAAGCAGAACAGAGATTCATGAGAGAAGAAGAGGCTGCCGCAAAAGAGGCTCGCCGCTCATCTTTCAATACGGCTATTTTTAGAAAAGGCAATTACGAACACTATAACGATATCGGAATGATCTTCGGTATCAGCGGTGGTAATGTCGAATTCGAAGGCGTTATGTTCGATCTCGATTTCCGCGTTGGAAGAAGCGGCAAAATCTTCGGAAGATTTGGTATCGGAGATGAAAGAAGCGCGATTTACGTACGTTTTGGTGAATCGAAAAATGGACTAACCGCAGAAAGAATCGGAGAGCTTGCCAATGGAAACACCTACAAAATAAGGGGTTCTTTTGAACTTGATTCAAGAAATGGAGAGAAGCAGATCTTCCTCCATTACATCGATGATCTCCCATCAAAGCCTCTCCGTGACGACCCTGAAGAAGAAAAACGTGTAGAGTTACATCTCCACACAAAGATGTCCGCCATGGACGCTCCAGGCGATATTGCAGACTATGGTAAAGTCGCTAAAAACATGGGCATGAAGGCCTTAGCTGTGACTGATCATGGCGTCATCCAAGGTTTCCCTAAGGCTGAGGAAATGTCCAAGAAGACTGGACTTAAGGTTCTTTATGGCTGCGAGTTCTATATGTTTGACAATCCTAAACTTGCGTGGAATCCAGTTGACACAAAACTCACCAAAGGAAAATACTGTGTATTCGACTTCGAAACTACCGGTTTATCATGCCGTTACGACCACGTTACCGAATTCGGCGGTGTCATCGTCGAAAATGGAATGGTTGTCGATAGATTAGACCTCATGGTAAATCCAGGCATCCACATCCCAGACGTGATTCAAGCTAAAACACACATCACTGATGACATGGTCAAAAACTCGCCTCGTGAGCATGAGGCTGCACTTATCATCAGGGATTTCATTAAAGACTACATTCTTGTTTCCCACAACGCTTCATTCGACATGGGCTTCATGGATAAGATTTTTGAAATGGCCGGAATCCCAAAGGCACCTAACCCTGTTATTGATACATTAGCGATCTCTCGTTTCTTATTCCCTGACGCCCGCGCTCATCGTTTAGGAAACTTATCCAAGAACCTAGGCCTCGATATTTATGATGACGAATCCGCTCACCGTGCTGACTACGACGCTGAGGTTTTAAACTCTGTTTGGCAGGTCATTATTGCTAGATTAACCGAGAATAACATAGATTTAACCCAAAGAGACTTATCGACAATGGTCTCTAAGAACCACAATTATTTCCGTCATTTAAGAACGAGTCACATCATCGCATTAGCGAAGAATGCTGAAGGACTTAAGGCTTTATATAGGCTCGTATCCAAATCTCATACTGATTATTTAGCGGTTTCAGATGTTCCAAAGATTCCAAGGTTCGAGCTCGTGGCCGAAAGGGAGAATCTCATATTTGGCTCCGCTTGCCAAAATGGTGAAATTTGGGAAATCGCAACAAGAGGTTCTAGAGAAGACCTCATGAAGGCGGTTGAGTTCTATGATTATGTTGAAGTCCAACCACCGGGAAACTACAAGAATTTGGTGGATAGAAAAGTTTTTGATGAGATGGGCATCATCAACGGAATTTTGGATATCATTCACGCTTGCGATGAGAAGGGCATTAGAGTCTGTGCCACAGGCGACTGCCACTATGTAAATCCTGAGGACAAAATTCTTAGGGATATCTATATCAATGCCAAAGGCTTAGGTGGAAAGATGCATCCTCTTAAGGTTAGGGTAAAAGATGGAAGTCTTCCTCCAGAAGCACCTGATCAGTATTTTATGTCTACACGTGAGATGATTGATGCGTTCACTCCAATCCTTCCGATGGACAAGATTAGGGAGATTGTTATCACCAATACAAATTACATTGCTGACCAGATTGGAACGTTCCCGATCTTGAAGGATAGATTATACGGACCACAGGCAAATTTACCTGACTCCGATGTAAGAATCCGTGAGATTTGCTATGGAAATCTCCGCAAAAAGTATGGCGATAATCCTGATCCAGAGATTGTCGCGCGTTTAGATAAGGAACTTGAAGGTATCATCGGAAACGGTTACGCCGTTACATATTACATCGCTCACTTGATTATCAAGAAGGCTAATGACGATGGCTACTTCGTTGGTTCTCGAGGATCGGT
>JAKSVF010000017.1 GCA_024408235.1 Bacilli bacterium | reverse complement strand
AAGCCGATTAAAGTTGTCACATGAAAATAACCATATAATGTGGGATGGTTTTTTTAACGCCAACAATTCCGTTTCCCGTAGAAACTAGCTTGTAGGCAATCGATGCCTCAAAATCATCGATAAAATAGTCAAGCGAGGTCGTACGGCTATTGCTTGATTTTACCTCGACCGGAATTACCTCAGCATTCTTCTCAATTAAGAATTCTATTTCTCTATTATCATCTGGCTTATAGAAATGCAATCTGTAGCCTCTTTTTATTAAGCATTCTGAGATCACGTTCTCATATATACCACCCTTGGCGTTTCCTTTGATCTTGTCCTGGAGAATTGCCAGTTTCGTCTCGAATCCATACATTGCGCAGAGAAGCCCGGTGTCATTGATGTAAAGTTTATAATAATTTGCATCAGCATTAGCCATTAACGGAAGATACGGCTCGCTGACTCTATAACAGCCATTTACCAAAGCCGAATCCAAAAGCCATTGCACGCTATCGCCGTATTTTCTGCTGGTTTGACCTTTCTCGACTGTTGAGAACTGGAATTTCTTCAATTCTTTTGCGAGTTGCATTGGGATCGCGTCATAGCACGCTCTTACTTTGATTTTTTCAGAGCGTACAGCATGTTTGGCAATGTCGTCTTTATAATCTGAGATGATTCTACTTTGGATACGATGCACTTCATTGAAATTTTTGTATTTCATAAAGTTTGCAACCACTTCTGGCATCCCTCCCACAACAATAAAATCTTTGAATAGTTGTTCAAATTTATTGTGAATCGAAAGAGGAACTGTTTTGTTGGATTCATAATAATCTCTTAAAACGTTTGTGCATATTTTCGGCATGAAGAATTTGCTGTTTGTGCATATTTTCGGTATGAAGAATTTGCTGTTTGTGCATATTTTCGGCATGAAGATTTTGCTGTTTGTGCATATTTTCGGCATGAAGATTTTGCTGTTTGTGCATATTTTCGGTATGAAGAATCTACCAATCATGCATATTTTCGGTATGAAGAATCTATCAATTATGCATATTTTCGGTAGTAAAATAGATTTGCATGTGTACCGGTAACCTAAAGGCAGATGCAGATGAATATCGTCTACTATTTTTTATTTGTTTAGTTATAATGAGCCTATGTTTTACGCGATTACTTTCATCTCGATAGCAATAATTGTTGGACTGCTAATATTGAATAAATTCAAAGGCAATGATAAGACGAATGGCGCATTGTCCGTTGTCTCTAAGATACTCTGTATTGCTTACTTAGTTTTGATGTTTATCAATATATTCTTGCCTGATGGGATATCAGCAAGACTATATCCTGAACAAGAGCAATATAGAAATGTTGGTAATCTGTTCTTTGTCTTACTTAGATGGGCTAATGATTTAAGCGTTATCGCTTTAACGATATCCGTATTCTTTAAAAAGAAATCATTCTCAAGGATCAGTGTTTATTTCTTAGCCCCTGTCCTTGTTTTGTGTATCTCTTTCTTCTCTAAATATGTGGCGTTCTGGAACAATGGACATGGCGAGGGATTAATGAATATCCGCTTCTTCTCTCCTGAATTCAAAGCCTTGTTCCTCAACATGACATTTAGATCGATATACCAGGGATTGTTATTTGTCATTGAAGGCGCGTTGATTGGATATATAGCGATTAGAGAAGGCGAGGATTTATTACTTAACAACAAAACTGATGTTAGGAACTTTGCCTTAATACTACTAGGTTCCTTCTTAGCGGTTATGCCTATATATGCCCCATCATATCTCACATGGGGTTATAGCCTAAATGAGGCAGGATGGTGGCTAACGTTCAAAATAGGCTCATTCCAGCATATAGTCTGGCTCTTGCTCATCCCTATAGAGATTTATGTCTTATATCGCCTGTTTTCTAAACTCAATGATGAGGATAAATATATTGCAATGCTATCGATGGCGATTGCCCTATTCTTTGAGTTCAACGGCATATTCACCTGCTTTGGTGAGATAGTCACTCAGAGATATCCACTGCAATTATGCAACATCGCTCCAGTATTGATTCTTGCGGCGTTACTTAGTAAGAACAGGGTATTGTCCGTCTTCTGCTCCACAGTTAATGTTGTCGGTGCACTTATTGCATTCATTATGTGTGATTCCGCGAAAGCAGGCATCACCTACATCATGAATGTCCACTACATCGTTGAGCACACAAAGATTGTTTCAATCATGATCCTATCATTCGCATTAGGAGTGTTGCCTCCTATAGACAAGAAAGATTTGAAGAATGTAATTATCGGATTCTCTATCTACTACGCGGCTATATATCTAATAGGTGGAACATTCAGAGGTTTATATGACTTTACAGGAAATGACTACTGGAAATGCAATTACCTCTTCATGTTCGATAGAGAGAAGACTGTTGCTATAGCGGGATTCGTAGGTGTGTTCTTCGACATCAACTTCAAGTTGTTTAACTTCTACACATTCTCGCTTATGAACATCTTAACTTACTGTGTGTTCTTAGGTTTATCAATTGGATACTTCTATCTCCAAATCGGAATAAAGAAGATAAAAGCAAAGCATAATAGAAAAGCCGTAGAGAATTAACCCTGCGGCTTTTTCGTCTTATCTCCAATCCCCGCTTCTCTTTGTAAAATACGCCATCTGGTTTTCTTTCAGCCTAAAGTAATTCATAAGTGAATAAGCTTGTTTAGGCCCCAGGTTCCTGGATTCCATTGCAACCCGTTTGATTTCTTCGTATGTGTAACTTTTCCACACAAAGGTGAATCCTTTATATCCACCATATTGAAGAAGTCTTGGTATTATGTAATGCATATTTCCAACAAGATCTAAAGTCTTTGCGTCCACATCCCAAAAATATTGATTTAGCTCACTAGGAATAGGCGATCTTGCCATACATTCTCTATACACTTCATCTAACGTCATGCCTAAAGACGACGATATGGCGATTACGCTTTTAAAAGAGCATGTTCCTATATCCCTTTTTCCGCGATATAGCTCACCAATTGTCGTAGCTGATAGACCAGACCTTTTAGCAAGTGAATAGCACGTTAGCCCTTTTTTACGCAAAACATCTTTAAACATGATGTAATTATAACTCTTTAGAGTTATATTGTTAATATTGATTTGTTTGTAAACGCATGTACATAAGGGAACTTCGATAATCCACAAATCTTAATTCAATTGGCTATCTCTATCTCCAAATCGGAATAAAGAAGGTAAGGGCAAAATGTAATAGAAAAGCCGTAGAGATTTGCTCTACAGCTTTTTACAGCATCAACTAAAAGTTGAAGCGTTATTACATGAATCTTTCGAAGCCTTCTGGGGTGTAGATGGAGACTGCGCTCATGACGACGGTTGGCAACATTTCACCTGTTCTCCAGTTCTCGCTTTCTGTGACTTCCATCTCAACGTAGAACATCTCGACGCCTTTTGAGTTCGTGTAGACGTATCTTGGAAGTTCGTTAAGACTTGTGCCGCCTGGAGCTTCGTACCTATAGCGTGGGTTTGATGTTACCTGCTCTTCGATTATAGATAAGCAGAGGTTAGCCTCGTCCACATCTTTGCACCATCCATTGAATGCAACAACGTCGCCGATATTTATAACTTCAGTCCCTTCTAAATCCGTTCCGTAGTTTGGGTCCCACTGATAATTGGAATACTGAAGGAGACTTCCTTGTGAAGTCTCAACGTATGGAATGTCATCATAGTCTTCCCCTTCTCCGATCAACGCATATAAGCAAAGCTCTAATGTTTCAGTGTTAAGGTAAGAATCTCCTGAATCATAGATTGCCTCTGTCCAGGAAGCCTTTCTCTTATAAGGGGTTAGGGCATCCGAGGTGATCGACATTGTTGTTGAGCCAACTTTAGTAATTTTTGCCGATACTTTAAGAGTTCCCTCCTCTGCCGTATAGGAATAGCTCATCGTTCCTGAATCATCAATGGCGATCTTGTAAGTTCCATCATCGACTGTAACAAATCCAATAAGTTCATCATCACGGGCGACACTGAAGGCGTAATTGGCGTCGATTGATGGGTGCAGTGAATATGAGCCATCACTATTTACGTCGAAGACTTGGCCGGATAATTTGAAGCCGTATCCAAGCGTTTCTTCAAAGCTATATGTCGATTTCGGGAATGATTTAGCAACATATACGCCATCTTCTCCACTTTCGAATTTAACACCTTCATTATCGGAAAGATAAATGCTTCCTTTATCGACGTTTCCTAAAGCCTTTCCTGCTTCGTCATAAGAAACGAGATAACCGCCTGAAGATAGTTCAAGCTTAGCTTTGTACTTGTTTCCCTTATCTTCGATATCATATTCGATTGTGTAATTTTTAGCGGCATTGATCTCCTTGATCTTAGCGTCGAGTTTCTCTTGTCCAGGCTGTTCTGGGACAGGAGTTGGATAGGCGATGTTGTATTTAGATGGATCTACGAACTCTCCCTCGACGTTAACGATGATTTCGGTGTTGTAATCCGTTAACTGGGATGGGCAGTCAAACATCATTGTGAATGTTGTTGGTTTTCCATCTTTTCCAACGGTGATCTCAAATTCCTCAAGGACGTCCATCTGGATTTTTTCATCACCAAACATGATGATGAATGGCTTTGAATCCAATCCGTCTGCGTCATATAAGGTGATCTTATCGCCATTGACGGTGAAGTTGTCTTTGTATTTCTTGAATACGTTGAAGTATGTCTCATCGTAATTTCTTGTATAAGGTTCGAATGTTTCCTGTTTGAAATAATACTCGTCATATTCTTCAACCGTATTGCTAAATGGGTTTAATTCAGCTCTGGCAATATTTCCGGTTGTTGCAGACTTATATAATATTGATTCATCGGTGTAGCCATACGCTCTCTGGTCAGCGAATGTGTAAACGGCGTCCTTTGAATAACATCTTTCAAGCGCCAAATCAGCGCCATTCATGGACCATTCGTTCTCAGTTCCAATGTCGAATGTTACCTTCCCCGTTAAATCGCACTTGAACGCAACAGGCGCGTCAAACATTTCAATGAGCGTGTCTAATGCATTTCCCCTTTTTTCCTTACCACCGCATGCGACGATTGAAGCGATGACAACAGGCATCATGACTAATGATAGAATTTTGCTTTTTTTCATAAATTCTCCTTTTTATGAGTTATATAACAAGTGGACGCATTGTCAATTATTATCAAACGGTTTTACAAATTAATTTGAAAGAGAAAAAAAAGACCATCTTGAGATGGTCATCGGACATATATATTTCCTGTATGTTGACTATTTAGCCCTCTTCTCAATTCGTTCCTGAATCATGTTAGGTAACGATACTATTGTGAAGAGAAGCACCGCTGCACACGAGAGATGAATGAAATATACATACCAACCGTACTTAAGTGTTAAGAATGGCAGTCCACTCATAGGAGGTCTAACGACATAGAAGAAATTCGTGTTGTACTCTTTAAGCGCACCATTGATCCAAATCATAAGGATGCATAATGCAAATAAGATGCCTAAATCTCTAAGATAAACTTTGAGAGTGAGTTTGACTTGCTTTGTGGCGAGTAAATATGCCGCATACCAAACTATGCCGGAGTGGTAGACAAAACACTGATAAGCGTATGGTTTAGCAAAGTCAACGCCGCTGGTAGGAATGAACAAGGCAAGGATACCACCGATGATAGCGACTGGTGTTGCAAAGTCTAAGAGAATCTGGGTTAGCTTACTTGGTTTTGCTAAAGCAACAAAGAACCAGATGAATATGAGTATTGAGCAGAGATGGAATGGCAATGCCCCAGGAGAGATGACTCCGCCTTTAGCCCAGTCAACCCCATTAACGAAATCGATATGGGTGAATATCTTGCATAGTTCTGAAGCTAAAGATATCCCGGCAACTACGAATGTTGAGGTCTTTAGACTCCATTTGAATTTGAGTGAGCAGAACAAGAGCCCACCGATTGCGACTGCACATATAGCTAGCCATATAAAATGATTAACGGTAAACATATGCAACATTTAAAACTTATAATTGATCATAATCAATAATTTCGAATATTTGTCACATCTTATTTATTTATAAATATGTGGACATTTCACTTGTAACTTAACTTCAGATAAAGAAAAAGGCTCCTAAGCCCTCTTCTTTAGATTGTTACTCGACTTGATCTCTATTAAAGATCTCGACGAACTCCCTAGGCGACACGATTCTTGCATTCTTGGGAAAATGCTTCAGGTTGCCAGTGATGAGATACGAATCAGCGTTGCTTAGACACACGAAGTAGAATGGCTGATCTTTTTGATCTATCAGTTCTTCTTCGAACACTTTATCGTCCACCTTCACACATTCATGCATAATCTTTTCCAGTGCAGTTTGAATGTTAAGGGGGTCTAATCCAAACTTAGGTCTTTTTAAAACCTCTTCATACTCTTTGAAGATCATTTCTGAATAAAGGATTGTGACGTTTGGTGTTTTGATAATCTCATCCAGATCTGCAATGGCAGTAAACGGGTTTTTCTTTAATGATAACGAAATGATGACGTTTGTATCTAAGATGACTCTGTAATTCATTTGCCTTCGCGATACAAGCGAATTTCTTCGTTAATCTCATCAAGAGTCATGTCGGCAGTTCCCGCTTTCTCAGCATCTTTTCTGAGTGCTTCAAAAGCGTCGTGCAACCCCTGCTTTACAGGCGCCACACGAGTGGTTGGTCTAAAAGGTAATCCACCTTCAAGGACAACTTGCTTAGCAAAAATGTTAATAGCAGCCGCTGTCGAAATGCCCATCTTGTTGCAAATCGCGTCGAATTCACGTTTTGTTTCCGAATCCATACGTACGCTAAAAATAGCTTGTTTCCTTTCTTTCATAATGGTCCCCCTTTGGTTGCCATCTCTGACAACTACCTCGCATATCGTAACACAGTTGATACACATATACAACATATTCACTTGCAGTAATAACGTTAAATTTTGCAACGACTACACCATAAAAACACGCTTGCCTTCCTTCAAATTGAAGCGTCCTTTAATTTGGTTACCCTTACAATATTTCTAATTTTTTATATTTATTTGCGTTCAAGAGTTTCGCCGATTTTTCCGTAAATCTTAGAGATGATTTTTGCAAGTTCCTCAGGCGTTTCCCTAAAACCGTTCTTAATCCACGATTTAGCTATATAAGCTGATGAACCCGCAAAGAAAGAGATTTGATACTCATCTATCCAAGCGTCCAATCGTTCGATTTGTTTTTTGCAGAGAGAATAGTATCCTTCATCTAAAATCGACAATAGATTCCTCTTCTGCAAGATACTCAGCTTTTTCTTATTTTTTAGTAAAATCTCATAATTATGGACTGAATGTTCATAATGGTTATTTGGGGAGATCGGCACATCATCACCTATCTCATCCATGAGCTTAATTGAGTATTCTTTAAGAACATGTTCCAGTGACATGAAGTTACGGTAAAAAGACGCGCGACAAACACCCGATTTATCAATAACTTCGGAGACAGAGATGTCCTCAAGTTCCTTTTCATCAAGTAAAGCAAAGAGAGTTTCTTCAATGAAATGACTAACCTTGTGCATGATACAATTGTCGCATTTTTGTATCATTTGAGTCAAGTTGTGTTGTTTTGGGTTCAATCCTTTGTAAAAATGCAAGGGTAAACGCGCACATAAATGTTTCGAGGGCAATACGCAATGTCACATGAATCTTTTATCAAGTGCGCATGTTAAGGAGAGTAAACATGAAACCAAAAAAGAAAGGTTTGCCAGTCCTTTGGACAGCCTTGACGGCGGTGTCTGCTGTTTTAGTCGCGGTAACTAGCGTCGGCTATGCGGTGACGAGAAACTATGTTGACGTCATCAACAAGTCCATGAACCTCAAGAGCACTAAAGTCATCAGAACTCAGGCTCAGGAGGAGAAAGGCGTTTTGTTCGAATCGGACTACGATGACGCAGAAGCGCTCAAGAAAGCGGACATGGAAGTCGCAGAAAGGCTTACCGAGGAAGGCTGTGTCCTTTTAAAGAACAAGAACAACGCTTTGCCATTATCCAATACCGCTAGCATCACAATCTTGGGACATCAGAGCACCAATATGCTCGTCTGCGGAACAGGCTCTGCGGACATTGACGCAACGCTCGACACAAAGAAATACGGAAGCAAATACGATAAGATCAACGGCTATTTGAATCTTAAAGGCGCTTTTGAAGAAAGAACAAAGGTCTCCGTTAATGAGGCGGTCTGGGACACATACATGGGTTGGACAGAAAAGGAAACCTATCAGACAAACCCAGAAAAGGGCGATAACTCAATCAGAAACAGCTCTGGATCAATGAAATCCGCTTATACGATCAATGAGCCAAGCTGGGAAACGTTGAATTCTCAGAAAGGCGTTGCGGAATCTATAGCAACACATAAAGATGCCGCAATCGTTGTCATTTCGCGTTTAGGCGGAGAAATGTATGACATCCCATCCTCCCCTGCAAGCAAGGGAAACGACGAGGAAACAGTCGGCGGATCTGGAAACTCGCTTGAGTTAACAGTCAACGAATTAGATTTAATCCACAACGCAAAGCAGAAATTCGATAAGGTCATCGTCCTTATCAACTCCGCTAATGCTCTCGAATGCGATTTCTTAACAGACGAGAACAGCGATGTGGATGCAGCCCTCTGGATTGGCTATGTCGGACTTGTTGGACTTTATGGCGTTGCTGATGTCATTGTCGGAAACGCAAACCCATCAGGAAGACTTGTTGACACATACTGCAACGACAACACGACAAACCCTGCTATGGCAAATTTCTATTCCGAGATTTGGCAGAACGCAGAATCACTTGGCGCCGTATATGACGCTAAGACCGAGAAATGGAAAGGCACAGGCCTCATGACAGGTTCATCTGGCGGTGACTTAGACGGCAACATGTTCTTCAACGCATATCAGGAAGGCATCTATGTCGGATATAGATACTACGAGACGAGATATGAGGACATGGTCTTGGGCAAGACAGCGAATTACAACTATCTCAAGGATGTCGCATACCCGTTCGGATATGGTTTAAGCTACACGACATTTGAATACGGAACCCCTACATTCACCGATAAAGGCAAGAGCATTGAAGTCAAAGTGGACGTCAAGAACTCTGGGGAAGTCGCTGGAAAAGAGGTAGTCGAAGTTTATTTCCAGTCTGAATACACGGATTTCGATAAAGACAACGGCATTGAGAAAGCCGCTATTGAATTATGCGGATTCGATAAGACAAAACTCCTTGCACCTGGCGAGACTGAAACAGTCACAATCTCTGTTGATAAAGAAGAATTCAAGACATATTTCACCGGCGCTAATGAAGGCAAAGGCGGATACATCATGGATGCAGGCGATTACCACTTGACCATCGGCACCGATGCGCATGACGCTTTGAACAACGTCCTTAAGGCCAAAGGCAAGAACAATATGGTCTTGGCAGGAGATAAGGCAAAAGAGGCAGGAAACGCAAGCAATGTCTATTCTTGGAATGTCGCAACAGTCGACTATGAGACATACAAGAAGTCAACTGCCACTGGATACACAATCGAGAACCAGTTCCAGGAAGCACAGCTCTCCGCATATGGGGAAAGCGATATGCCTTCAGTCTCTCGTAAAGATTGGGAAGGAACATTCCCAACAAGCAAATTCCAGACACCTCTCACCGCTAATATGCAGAAAGAGATGACTGGCATCAAAGAATACGTGAAGGAAACCGTTGCAGGCGAGACGATGCCTAAATTCGGTTCAAAGGATACGAACTATTCTTTAAGCGACATGACCGGCTTAGATTATGACGATCCAAAATGGGACGATCTATTGGATCAGATCACATATAAGGAAGCTTGCATGCTCATCGGCGTTGGCTATCACGGAACTCAGGGCCTTGAATCAATCTCAAAACCTGAGACAACAGATGAGAACGGACCACAAGGATTCTCAGCAAGCCTCACATCAATTACCGGAAAATCAACTTCACTCTGCGCTTATACTGACGAAAACATCATGGCGGCGACTTGGAATGTCGAACTCATGGAAGAGGTTGGAGAGCACATCGGCGAAGATGGCTTGCACTCCGGCTACTCAGGACTTTATGGACCTGCTATGAACACGCATAGAACCGCATATGCAGGACGTAACTTCGAATACTATTCAGAAGACGGATTCTTAGGCGGAAAGATCGGTGCGGCTGAAGTCAAGGGCATCCAGTCAAAGGGCGTCTATGTCTTCATCAAGCATTTCGCGTTGAATGACTGCGAGACAAACTGCCGTTCTATCGCAACATTCGTTAATGAACAGGCCATTAGAGAACTATATTTAGCACCATTTGAAAAGGCGGTTGTTGAAGGTGGCGCATATAACGTCATGAACGCATTCGCAAGAGTCGGCGTTGTCTGGACCGGCGCTCACAGAGGATTGATGACCGAAGTCTTGAGAAACGAATGGGGTTGCAGAGGCTTTGGCATCTCTGACTACACCACTTCATCATACAAGACCAGCGCTCATGCAAGAGGAACATACGACCCTTATTTAGCAGTTATCGCCGGAACAGACACATTCGATAGCTCTGCTCAGACATCTCAGGCAGATGCTCTCTTGCACGCAGACTATGAGAACGATGTTCACTTAATGAATTGCATTAGACAGGCATGCCACAGAATCTCATATGTCGTCGCTAATTCAAACGCGATGAACGCGGCTGGAACAGTTGTCCTTGTCATGAACTGGTGGGAATTCGCGATCATTGACGGAATCATCTGGTCATCAGTGGCAACCGTCACATTCGGATTGTTGACATTCATCGTCGCAAAGAAGAGAAAAAAGAACAGCATGGCAGCTGAAACCGTTTCAGAGCCTGACTATTCAATCTAGGGAGGAGCACTAAAATGAATAAAGCATTAAGACACTTAACTAGAACAGCATTGGGTTCGCTTTCTCTTATCGCAGCAACTTCGCTTTCATCATGTTCCTACCTCATCTACAAGATTTGGGATAACGGAAGAACAAATTCCATCATCAAATCCATGGAAGAGGCCGAAAACAATAAGGGACAGGGCGGAGAAATCGAGAAATTCGATACGGAAACATACTTTGAGAAGAGCCTTGAAAACGGGAAAACCGTCATCAAGATGCTCACTCTTTATAGCAAAGACATGTACACCCTCGATTATTACGAGGAGTCAACAACTGTCGATAAATCCTTCCACATGCAGGGTTCATATACCCGTGAGAACAACATCGTCACAGTGGCAACTTCTGCCGGAACTTATGTCACAAAAGAAGGCGACACATACAACACCCACGATTTCATGGGTCAGGGTCAGACAGATGAAAAAGACGCCGAGATCCATAAGGGTTACTATGAATCCGTGTGGGGAACATCATATGCGATCGCTTTAAATAGAGACGGCACATTCGCTCCAGGCGGAACTTCTGATTCAAACGAAGCAGTCAAAGGCTCAAGCGCAAAAACATATAGATGGGACACAAATGATGGACGTGCGATGTTCAAGGCTCTCACCTTATTCACTGACAACACATACGTAATCACTTCATATTCAATGGACTCAAAGAACGCTAAGCTTCCTGCTTCATTCTTCTTTGGCACATCAACATATGAATTCAAAGAATCATTGACTACCGAAACGTATAAGGTCGTTGAAATTGCAATGGGACAGCAATCCGTCACCATGTATGGGGCTGGGGCTGGCGCAACCGTTGCGCCTTTAGGCTACAACCTCTACACGATGATGGTCGCATCCGCAACATCATTCTACGTCTCAGATACAGGATTCCTTTACGATGAAGGAAAGCCATCTGAGGTCGAATTCCCAGCCTGGTCATTCTATGTCTACACAGAGCCAACAGATAACCCAGATCAGCCAGGGGATATCGATGAAGAGACAATACATTTAGAAGTCGCTACATCAGTTGAAGGAAAGCCATTCATCCTGGATCTCAATTCCGATGGCACATGCTCAACCGGATGGACCAACTATGAGCAGACAATCAAGGAAGGCTCATGGTACACATTCGGCAATTCTGTTGTCATCCTTGTCGACGGATACGAATCATCATCAACAAAATTGGCTGATGGAAGCGTTGAAATCACAGTCAATTATGGCCAGATGGGCGATAAGACATATACGATGTCCGCTTCTCAGTTCGAGGCCGCGAAAAAGAACTCTAAGCCAGTTAGAGCTGAAGTCGAAACATCAGTTGAAGGAAAACCATTCATCGTTGAATTCAACGCGGATGGAACAGTTACAGCCGGATGGACCAACTATGAGCAGACAATCAAGGAAGGTACATGGTCATTCGAAGGCGGCGCTTTAGTGATCGACGTTGAAGGATATGCCTACACATTCCTCGAATACGCGGACGGCGCCGTAACATTCTCGATCGACTTCGGGCAGATGGGAGAAAAGACATTCACCATCGGAGGCATTGAATATGCGGCACTGGAGGCTAATGCCCCTAAAGCATTCAACGGCATTCACCTTGAGGTCGCTACAACAATTGAAGGAAAGCCATTCATCCTCGATTTGAACAAAGACGGCACATGCTCAACCGGATGGACCAACTATGAGCAGACAATCAAGGAAGGCACTTGGAGTGTCTTCGGTTCATCAATCATCATCGAAGTCGAAGGTTATAAGTCCACCGTCGAATATCACGCTAACGGAATCGCTTCAATCACCATTAACTATGGTCAGATGGGCGATAAGACATATGACTTGGGCGCAGATCAGTATGAAGCGCTTAAACTCGCCGCTTCTCCGCTTTTACTCGAAGTGGAAACAAACGTTGAAGGAAAGCCATTCATCGTTGAATTCAACGCGGATGGAACGGTCAAGACCGGTTGGACAAACTATGAGCAGACAATCAAGGAAGGCACATGGTCATTCGTGAGTGACGAGTTAGTCATCGACGTCGAAGGTTACGCATACACATTCGTATCGGTAGTTGAGGGAGCCGCGACATTCACCATCAACTACGGACAGATGGGCGAGAAGACATACGCACTGTCCAGCGAGAAATACACCGCATTGAAGAATGAGGCAGTCGTTGGAGACATCCATTTAGAAGTCGCTACATCAATGCCTGATAAACCGTTTATCCTTGACCTCAAACAGGATGGAAGCGTTTCTACCGGATGGACAAACTACCCAACAACCATAAAAGAAGGCACTTGGTCAATATTCGGCGGCAAGCTTGTCATCGCAGTAGATGGATACGACGCTAGCGTTGTTTATAACGAAGACGGCACTCTTGACATCTCGATCAATTACGGACAGATGGGCGAGAAGGTCTACAAGATGTCCGCCAGTGACTGGAATGCCATCAAAGGCAAAGAATCAAATATCCACCACCAAGTAGAGACTTCCGTAGAAGGTAAACCATTCATACTTGAATTCAATGGGGATGGTTCACTCACAACGGGATGGACAAACTACCCAACAACCATCAAAACAGCCACTTGGAGCGCATTTGGCGATAAGATTAGCCTAAATCTCGATGGCACAGGTTATACCGCTACAATCTCCTATAAGGATGATGGAAGCGTTGACATCACCATCAACTACGGACAGATGGGTGAGAAGACATACACATTGACTTCTGCTGAGCATAAAGCATTAAAGGCTAATTCCACTCCAATCCAGTATTCAGTTGATACATCGATCGCGGGTAAGCCATTCATTCTTGAATTCAACGCGGACGGAACGGTTACGACCGGTTGGACCAACTACCCAACAACCATCAAAGATGGCACTTGGTCATATGGCGAGGGCACGCTCACGATAACGGTTGAAGGTTATGCCGCGACCGTTACCAAAGAAGCTGATGGCAGCGCGACAATCGTCATCAACTACGATCAGATGGGCGAGAAGACATATGTCATATCCGCCGCCGATTACGCTTTATTAACCACTTAATCTAAAAAACAGATTATGCACTCCATTTGGGGTGCATTTTCTATTTATGTATAAATAAAAGCCCGCGTATATTGAATTGCCCCAAGTTGATACGCAGGCTTTTTGGCGATGGAGATCCCCTGGCAATGATAATTGATGAGTTTTTCCCAGGTCTTCATCAACACGAGTAGTTTGTGGCAATGTACTATAAAGAACTAATATATATATATATATCAAGAGCAAAACAGCCCTTCTGAGCCCTCTTTCCCAACGGCTTTTGAAATTCTCGGAACGAAAAAAGGAGCTCCCCAGTCCCCTCTTTTCGTTTTATTCTTTGCTAATTAATTGTTCCAGAAGAAGTCTATTCTCTTCTGTTAAGTCATCCTTATGCTGCATCAAGAACACTATTATGTTCGAAGCGGATGACAATGAGTTTGCGCCTTCTTTTATGTATTCCCATGTTTCTACGTATCCGTTTCCGCCGGCCTTGTTTAACGAATACAGGAACTCAATGAACTCTTTGGGTTTCTCCTTGTATGTCGAGTAAGTCTTCATAGCAAGAGTTCTCTTCAATCTATTCGTTGGATTCTGAACCTCATCGAAGGCGTCGTCGATATTTGTAGAGTTGTAGAAGAGCCTTAGCTCTCCTTTTTCAAGAATCGAATCTATGTTCTTTCTTTTTCTTTTGTGCGTTGTTTCCAGTTCTTCTTTAATTATACACGTTATTTTGTCTCGATGATATTTGATGTGTGACGCATCCGGTTTTTCGTCCAAGCATGAACTATCCACGTAGCACCCGTCTAAGTCGAATACGCATACGATTTCATCGAACATCTCAATGTCGTATCGCTTATCTTTTTTCAACGCACGGGATATTCGCATTCTCCACTCTTCGCTGAACAACGACATTGTTGTGGCATCCGAGCCAAACGGGACAATCGACAGCTTGCTCTCATCGAACAATCCCGCAAGAAGCGATAATCGCAGCTGGTCGTATGGTCCTTCTACTATCATGAGGCATCTTTTCATTCTTCTACCTCCATGTTTAGCGCATTGATCAAGGATGAGGTATCAACCATGTCATATAGTTGGATGTCATCTTTGTATCCGTTTGCGATGTATTTGTAATATAAATCTCTTAGATTATTCGATTCTTTAACATTTGTGAGTTTGATAAACGCTTTATTTGGATTCAATGTCGTGAAGAACGAATTCTTGTAGCTGATTTTCTCCAAGACTCTCATGTTGTGGCACGTGAATATCAGTTGACCTCTTGAGAAGTTGTCGAACGCATACGCGATTTCTCCCAATAGGTACTCGAAGATTCCACTATCAAGTTCATCTACGACTAGAAGATGACCCTCGTTTGAATACGCCTCGATCATTCCAGATATAAGAGAGATGATTTTCTTGATACCGTTGGATTCATAGGCAAGCGGAACCACCACTCCATTCCTATCTGACATCAAGACAAAGTCGACTCCATCTATAGCGGTCTGTATTCCGGTCGAGTATGATTCGTTGATCTTTATCTGATATCCAGGAATTATCGAAGGTATGACCTTGTTTATCCTGCTGATCACTTCGCGGAATGAAGCGTAGTCTTTCTTGTTTAGCCTGAATGGCTTGAATGGAACGAACAAGTCGCCGCATGTGGCGTTTAGTCCTGTTGAGCCTTCGTTTTTGATTCTGATTCGGATTCCCAAGCTTTCGTTGTTCTCGAAGTAGTTTATTGAGTATATGGCAAGTCTATACAAGGCAAAGTGATTTAGAGATGAGATTATTGATTTCTCTTCATTAGGCAAGTCTTGTGAATTTAGGGATAATCCCAACAATTTCGGATTGAATATCGATGAGATTGGAATGCAATTACTGACTCGTGTAGATGTCTCCATCGAGGCGATGTAGCTATAAGGCTGCGCCATTTTCTTGTCTAGTTTATCAAGGAATCCCTTAGATATTGCATTTGGGTATTCGTAAGAGAAGAGAGTTGCCTTTCTATTGTTTGATTCAAGTTTTGAATAGGATATCGATTCCCTTTCAATCCTGAAGACGGTATCTCTTTTTAAGACTACTTTATATTCAATGTAGTGCTTTGTTTCCCCGTTCTCCATAAGGAAAGAGGCTTCGACGGAAAGATGATCAGTTCCGTAGCGAATATATTCGAAGTGTTCAGGCAATAATGGACTTCCAGATAAGAGATTTTGCAACAATCTTATAGCGTTCAAACACGCAGTCTTTCCACTGCCGTTTTGTCCATAGATGCACAAGAGGTTGCTGAATTCATCCTCGTCGTATATGCCGCGTTCAAGTTTTTTGTTCTCATTGAAATATATTTCACCGTTGGCAATGTTCTTGAAGTTTTCTAACTTAAGAGATTCCAAACGGATATTTCCTATTTTCGTCATATCTTTTACCTCCTAGTTCCATTATTTTGGTATTTTTGACATCAAAAAACAATGTATTTTATTAATTTCGGTATTTTTTATTCCGTTTTTTATATTTTATGCTGTTTTTAAATGATAGTTATTAATCTCTTGTTTCACGAAACATTGAGTTCTAACTATAAGAGATATGATCCACATATCTTTATAATTGTTTCCATGGGGAACAAATACTATGCGGCAATCGATTTAAAGTCCTTCTACGCGTCTGTAGAGTGTTTTGCGCGTAATCTAGATCCTCTTAAGACCAACCTTGCTGTCGCTGATGAATCTAGAACTGAAAAGACTATCTGTTTAGCGGTATCCCCTACTCTTAAGAAATATGGGATTCCTGGTAGAGCAAGACTCTTTTAGGTTATTCAGAAAGTCAAAGAGATAAACAGGAACAGACTATACAATGCGCCTGGACACAAATTCGTAGGTAAATCCTCGAATGATGACGAATTGATGGCTAACCAAAAACAGTTTTTCCGTGTTAAATAAAGCATGTACAATACCTCCTTAAGCAAGAATGTTGTACCAAAAAGATGTGATTTCTCGCGATTTCACATCTTTTTTGTATAAGAAAAGGGCTTCTACTCACCTATAGGTTTTCGAACAGCCCATTTTCTTTTGGGGAGAAAAATGCGTGGTTATGCAAATTATGTCTTTTTAACTGCATATCTTGATGAATATAGGCAAAAATCAATCTATGCGCATTATGATTGGCAAAGAAAGGAACTACTATGAAAAAACATTTATTAGCGATATCTCTATTAACTTTTGCTTCAATCACCACCGCTTGCGGAACTGGCGATAAAACTAGCCAGGTCGTATCACATGGCGAAGTTAAACAGCTTGTGATGATTAACGGCCCAACCAAAAGGGAATATGTGCAGGGCGAATTCTTTGATCCAACAGGCATCGTCTTAGACGCTATCTATGAAGATGGTTATAGAGAAGAGAACGTAGCATTTGAGGTTATGAACGGCGACACACCGATGGGCACCACCAAAACCTTGATCATCCTAACTTACAAGGGTGTTGAATACGATTTTGAGGTTGTCTCTCATGAAAAGGGCAATGGTCCTATGTATAGCGTTCAAAACACCAAAGAACTAGATGTTCAGCCACTCAAGGGAAAGACGTTCTTCTTCCTTGGTTCTAGCGTTACTTATGGGGCATCTTCAGAAGGCGAATCATTCGCAGACTTCATCGCAAAAAGACAAGGCGCCACATCAATTAAGAAAGCGATATCCGGCACCTCCCTCATGGATGTTGATCAGCCAAAGACAAATGATGCCGAGTTCAAAGATAGCCCATTAAACGGCAAGAGCTATGTCTATAGATTCGATGATTACCTCGCTAGCGACGAGAAAGTAGAACACGTCGACGCTCTAGTGTTGCAGTTATCCACTAACGACGCTAAGGCTGGGGTTGATTATGGAGAGGTGACACCTGACTTTGTAAGAGACACCAACTCATTTGATGTCAAGAAATCCGTTGGAGCGATGGAATATATCATTGCTAAAGCAAAAGAGGTATGGAATTGTCCTGTTCTCCTATACTCAAACGCGTATTACTTCAACAACTATTACCCACTGCTTGTCGATGCAGCTAAGCCACTTGTCGATAAATGGGGCATCACTTATCTCAATATGTATGAGGATGAAGAATTCAACAACATAACAGATGAGCAGAAATCCTTATATATGCACGATAGAATCCATCCGACAAAAGCGGGTTATCGCGATTGGTGGACTCCGGCATTCGAGACAAGTCTTGCAGATATGCTCAAATAACAGTGTAAACGGCCCGTCTAAGGAAGATTGGCCGTTTTCATTTGTAAATTCACGTTAGGCATAAAGAAAAGCCCCAACAAGGAGTACTTGGGGCTTTTTGGTATTTCTAGGGCGGCAAGTGAAAGGAGGACCAGCCGCTCAAATCGAAATTAGTCTCTATCCATGAACGTTCCGACGGTCGATGCGAGCATCAATACTGCGAACAATACAACGAACGCTGTGTAGATTGATGAGACGGTCGATGCGAGAGCGCCATTGTTGACGAAGAATGGAACGCCTGTAGCCATATCTGCCCAAGGGTAGCAAGACATTGAGAGATGCTGTCCAAGAGAGATTGCTAAGAGGACTGTGCCAGCTAAGTCGAGAAGCATGATTCCTGTGAATGCGTTGGCAGCGACTAGTAATCCGCCGACGAATGCGCATGGGACGACAACGGATGTGAAGTCCTGGAATGAGATGTTTCCCTTAATGACTGTGAGGTCAATGATGAGATATGCGATTGCAGCGATGATTGCTAAGGCTGCAACGGCAATTCTTAAATAGAAACCGATTGATCTATTCTTGAAGGAGAGATTAAGCTTCATGTTAGTTGCCCTCCTTCTTGACGAATTTGAAGACGACATAGCCTGCTAATGAGCCAACTGCGATGACGCCGATTGTGACGTCTGCAGAGATGATGGCGGTCTTCCACCATGGGGTTGACTGGGTAACGACTGTGTCAGCGCTCAATCCGTTGATTAAGAATGAGCGTGAGTAAGCGTAGAAGAAATGCTTAGCGATCGATCTGCACTGCTTCCAGATGTGATAGTCACGCTGGGAGACGATGTAGTTCTTGATTTCAGTGCATCTTCCTGCGTCGTTGTTGAACTGGTCTGTGCCAGCATCGATTGCAGCGCCTGTGAAGATGTATGTCTGAGCGTCTTTAGAGGAGTCAGTCATGCTGATTCCCTTGAAGCCCCACTCATCTCTTAAGACTGTTGTCATAAGAGCCTTGTAAGAAGCTGTTGGCATGACGCCGAGTCTATTGTATGCGGACATGTTTCCGAGGGAGCCGCCTTTTCCGAGGGCGCCTTCGAATCCTCTTAAGTCACCATGACGAAGTGTCTGCTCTGTCATGAAGGTTGCAACGCCGTGTCTATTTGTTTCCTGGTCGTTGCCGCAGAAATGCTTGAAGCATGAGATCATGCCCTTCTCAGCCATTGCGCTAGCCTGGTTCATGCCCATGATGTAGGACATGTTAGCGTCTTCTGAGTAATACTCGAAGTTACGGCCTGCGTATGGAGTACGGTGAAGGTTGCATCCACCGCCGTAAACGCAGTTGAGTGAGTTCCAGAGTCCGTCTTCTGCGAGGAATTCGCCTCTAGCTTTGATGAGTTCAAGGTTCCATGTAGCACATGCGAGTGTTTCTGAAACGTGGAGTTTACCACCTGACTGGAGACCATCTGGTCCGTCACCTGATGTGTTCTGTGGGTAGCCGACGAATGGGATGGCGTCGTTTGCCATCTTTTCGCCTGGGATTGTGTAGAGGTCAGCGACTGTTAACTGGTCGATGAACTTCTCCCATTTTGGATCGTCGTATTCGACGTTAGCCATTTCGTAGAACTTAAGTTCTGGCTCAGCTTCATCTTTGTGGAACTTGAATCCGTTTGTTGGAGCGTCTGCTGGCTTCTGATATGGGTCATCCTTGTTGACCATATTTGTCTTGATGAAGCCTGATGCGTCTTTCTCTGTTGTGAGATTGTCGTAGGTCTTTGGGAATGTTGACCAATCGCCTCTAGTCATGTATGTGACTTCGTTCTCTTCGTAGTTGTTGATATCAACTTCTGGGAACTGGTTGGAGACGACTGTGCCTGTATATGATTTTGCGTGGGTTGTGTTGTCTAATGCATCGACTGTGAACATTCTAGCCATTGATGGGTTGCCAGAAACTTTGTTTCCGTTTCCATCTGTGAGTTCATATGATGCACCGTCTCTAAGGGAGATGACGTTGTTGAGAGCGTCGTGTGCGTTCTTGCCGACTGCAAGAGTGTAGTCACCCTTGTCGAATGTGTAGCAGCCTTTCTTTGATGAATCCGCACCGTTGGTTGCGTTTTCATCATAAGTCGCTAATAAGTAATCTTCGACTTCGATTGTGACTGTTGTATTTTCGCCTGGAGCTAAAGCCTCTGTCTTAGCGAATCCGACGAGCTGGATTGCGGACTTCTCGGCCTGTCCTTCTTCCCATGGAAGTGCGGCATAGAGTTCAACCGTGTCTTTAACTTTGCCCTGATATGAGGTGCCGACGTTTGTGACTTTGACGGTTGCTGTGATTTTCTTTTCTTCTCTATTCCAGGTGATGTCTTGGACTTCTTCCTGGAAATCTGTGTATGTTAAGCCATAGCCAAATGGGTATGTGACTTCAGCGTCGTATGACCATTTGCCGCCTGTAGATGCATAGCATCCATAGTTTCCATCAGCGTTTCTTCTCTTGAAGACTAAGTCCTCATAACGTGATTCATAGTATTTATAGCCAACATAGATGCCTTCTGCATAGACGACATATTCTTTGTGGTACTGGCCAATGCCTGCTGACTGGAGATCGACAAAGTTGAAGTCTCCGAAGTTCTGCATAGCAGCACTGGAGAATGAGTGTTCAGCGTATGTATCGACCAAACGTCCGGTTGGTGATGATGTGCCTTTAAGCATGTTAGCGACACCTGTCATGCCTGATTCGCCTGGGAAGCCAATCCACATGCATGCGTCGACGTTATATTCATCAAGCCATCCGATTTCCATTGCATAGCCCGTGTTGAGCAAGACGATGATTTTGCCAAATCCCTGTGACTTGACGAAGTTCAACATGTCTTTTTCAACTGGATGGAGAGCGAGTTCTCTTTCTCCATCGGCATCGACTGTGTTCATGTCGTTAGCTTCACCGCCATAACGGCAGAGGACAACGATTGCGGCGTCTTTGTAGCCTTCCATGTCTCCTGCTGAATAGGTTGAAGCTGGAACTTCACCGATGTGACCATCACATCTGTGGTTCTTTGTGGATGTTAATGTCTTATAAGCTTCGCCGATTTTGTTGTAGACGGTTTCGTTTACTTTATAACCGGCTGTGGTTAATGCTGATTTAAGATCTGTTCCGGTGTTAGCTGGGCCGCCTGAACCACCGTGATAAGCTGGGGTGTAGGCCGCTGAGCCGAATAATGTGACATTCTGGACACTAGAAGCAAAAGGAAGAGCTCCGTTGTTCTTTAATAAGACAGAGCCCTCCTCTTCACATTGAATTGTGTATTCGCTCTCTGCTTCGAGCATTTTGGCCTTATTCTCATACTTTGATGGATAAGCGCCGGATGCGGAGACATCGCTCTCATCTTTTTTGTTAACGCCGAGATAGAGGTTGATGTCACCAGCTCTAGACCACGCTAATGTGGTCATGAAGAGGCAAACTGCCGCTAATGATCCGAATGTAGTTGCTAAACCTTTGAAAAGATTAGTCTTCTTCATGGATCCTTAACTCCTTATTTATTGATTGATTATTTAACGTGCTCGAGTACTTTATAGTCGAGTGAGTATGCGCCAACGTTGACAGTTAATGTTGTTGAAACGATGTTCTTTGCAGCGAGGAATTCTTCGCCTGTTGCGTATTCTTTTGTTCCAACGACTGTCTGAGAGCCTGTCTCTGCGTTGTATTCATACTGCTTGTCAGCTGCTTTTTCCTTCATTTCGTCTGTCCAGTTAGCTGTATCGACGTAGTAGCCAGCGTCTGTTGATGCAACGATTCTTGTAGCTGCTGAGATTGTGTAGACATAGGTATCTGGATCAAGGTCATCCTGCTCTGATGTGCATGTGCCATAGTATTTCCAGAGTGAGTTGTCTCTTTCGTTGCCCTGTGCGTCGTTTCCTGTTTCTGGGATGATGAGCGCTGAGAATGTTGAAGATGAGACTGTTAAGCAATATGTTCCATCATCATAGACATCGAATACCTCGAATGTGTAGTTTGTGAGGTAGTAGTTGTAAGTTGGACGCATGTTGCTGTAAGAAAGCTGAGCTGCTGAGATGTAGCTGCCGACGAGCTTTGCTTCTTTAGCTTGTCCACCGCATGATGCGAGGAGGGCGACGGATGCGAGTCCGAGGCCGAGTAATTTTGTCTTTTTCATTTTTTGCTCCTTGAAAAATATTTTGTTTAGCGCTCAAAATGAGTCGCTTTTGTTTAGGTGAATTGTATTTTTAAAACAATTTGAAATGTGGTCTCTATTCCTAAACTGCATTTTTTTAGTCAAGATTTGACAAACAAAGAGTAAATGATACATTATTAGACAATGATAAAAGTTGCCATTATTGAAGATGAACAGCAGCATTTGGATAGGCTAACCGAGATTTTGGGTGCTTATCAAAGAGAAACCGGGAACGAATTCGAAATCACATCCTATACGTCCCCTCTTCTTTTCGTTGAGACTTTTAAATGTGACTTTGATCTCATCTTTTTAGACATCAAAATGCCTGGCATCGATGGCATGAGCGTGGCTAGAAGCATAAGAGAGATTGACCCTAAGGTTATCCTCGTCTTCATAACCTCTTTAGCCCAATATGCGATTGAGGGATATTCGGTCAACGCGGTTGACTACATCCTGAAGCCTTATTCATATGAGGAATTCAAATTGAAGATGAATCGAATCTTCAACAAGTTCCTCAAGGACGAGAAAAAATACATCGTCTGTCAAAAAGACAGAGCTAAATACAAGATCGCTGTTAAGGACATCTATTATATAGACACGAACATCCATCAGGTGGGCGTTCACGTGGAGCACACCTCATATACGCGTTATTGCTCGATGGGCGATGTCGAGAAAGAGCTCAAGGATTACGGATTCATAAAGATCAATTCCTGCTATCTCGTCAACTCGAAGCATATCGCCTCCGTCCATAGGGATGAGTGCTTAATGAAAAACGGAATATCGCTCAAGATATCCCGCTCACATGTAAAAGAGGTAAACGACTTCTTCAAGAATAACTAGACGTTATATGTAGAAGGCGCGCAGTTTAGCTTAACCCTAACTTCCAAGAAGAACATGTCTCCGTCTTTCCTGATGGAGACATTTCCTTTATATCTCTCAGCGATGTAGTTAATGGATTTGATGCCATAGCCATGGCTGTTTTTATTAATCTTAGTCGTCTTTTCGATATCGGATTTCAAAGGATCGAAGTAGTTATAGCATTCGATATTGAGATATTCTTCGTCTGGATATATCGATAATCCCACTTTCTTCTTCTCATTATCATCTAGTTTCTCCACTGCCTCTATCGCGTTTCCTAAGGCATTATTCAAAAGGGAATAAAGATGGTAGTTCTGCATGAAAGCTGCAGAGGCTCCATTGGCGTTGCAGGTTAACACTATACCTTTAGTTTTGCAGTACATCTCCTTTTCATAGATGACGGTGTCTATTACATCATTGCCGGTCTTTAAGACTGAGTCGTACCCTTGGATTGCATCCTTGAGGGACTCCACTTCCTCTTTTGTGATTCTATCCTGGAAATTCTCGATCTGATGCTTGAGATCATGGGTCATCATGTTGATGGTTTTCAAATTCTCAGATAGCGTTTCATACTGGGCTTTCTCGTTCTTCAGCATCATGTGGATTGTTCGTCTCTCGTTTCTTTCGTTATTAGACTTAAGAAGAGCGTTTCTGAAAAACAAAAGGATTACTGATGTGAATAAGATCGTTGCATTCGATGTGTAATAGAGCGTTTTTGCGTCAGCGTTATAGAAATGAACAAGGAAATTTTTCACAACAACCGTCAAAAGGGAAACGCCTACTGACATCCCGATGACGAGTCTAATATGCTCTACATCCCTCTCCTGGTGGTCATTCTTGACGAAGAGGAGCCTAATTCCAATTATGTACAAAGCGTGAATAGCGTCGTTAACAAAGCCATTTACAAGCATGGAATAATCTTCAGGAATTCCTTTAATGAATATGATCGATGTCCTAGGGTCGACTCCAAATGCAAGCATGGTAAATGAATACAAGACATCAACCGCCTCACGGATGAGGACGACGGTTGTCCAGGCTAGAAGGATATCGATGTTGTTCTCATCGAATGCGGCATGGTAATATCCTAAGCCCGCGCTGTAGAGGGAGAGTGTACATAAGATTCTCACGAATAAACTTGATGGCCACATGTCTTTGATGTGCACGACCAAGAAGAAAAGACCGATATAGGCAAGAAGCCACCCAATCGTGATTGGCCAATAATACTTTCTCTTCTTAAGACTTGTCTGCACCGCGGCAAGGCAAATCAAAACCTCAGAGAACAGAGGGATGAATGTCATCATGTTGTAAGAAGAGAGGCTTCCGAAAATCTTAACGATGATAGCGAGTAAAAACATGTTTTAATATTACACCTTTTTAGAAAAAAGAAGGGAGAATCTTAACGACTCTCCCTATTTCGTACTATATTAGTCCGCTTTTTTCTTGGATTTGAGGATAGATAAGACAAGCATTGCGCCACAAGCGACTGTTGCTGTTGCTGTTACAGCGATACCTGCGATAAGTCCTTTTTCAAGAGGTGTATAGGCTCTTACGATTCTATCTGCTCCAGCTGTGCCGTTCATTGCAAGGGAGTTGCAGATTGAGTAAGCGATTCTGTGGATTGAGTTACGGATTGCTGTAGCTCCGGCTGGGTTGTTCTTGAATGAATCAAGTCCTTTGCCGTTTGATCCGTCCCAGAGGTTCTGTCCAGCAAGAGTGCCTAAACGGCAATCCATATAACCTGCGAAGACACCGCAGTCTGTGATAGCCATACCCTGTCCACCCCATTCGTTGCGGAGGACATTTGTCATGAGGTTATAGTCTGCACCTGCCCAGATTACGCCGAATCTGTTGAATGATGACATGACTCCACCCATTGAGTTTGTGACTGTGCCTTCGAATGGTTCGAGGTAGATTTCACGGATAGCCTGTTCGTTTGACCATGTTGATAAGCCGTAACGTCCCTGCTCTGTTTCATTGAGGGCGAAGTGCTTTGTTAAGACATAGACGCCACGTGATTCGATAGCGGCTACTTCTACTCCAACACACTTCTTTGCGACGAATCCGTCTTCTGAATAGTATTCGAAGTTACGTCCGTCATACTGTGATCTGTGAGTGTTGCATCCTGGGCCATATAAGCCAGCGTTTCCTGCGACTAAGCAGTCTTCACCGATTGATTCACCCATATCCTTGATTAAATCAAGGTTGAATGTTGCTGCCATGACGTCTTCAGATGTGTAGGCCATACCGTTGACAGCGTTTTCGCCTCCGACTAATGAGGCTGTGTATCCCTGAGGACCGTTTTCATCTTTGGTATCTGGTAAACCGATTGAGATGATCTGAGCTGTCTTGTGGAAGCCGTTATAGATTGTGTTGATAGCTTCACCGAAATCGAGCTGGTTGAGTAAGTCTTCCCACTTCTCATCGTTGAAGTCTTTGCCCTTCATCTTGATAGCGGATAAGTCGCCGTTTGCGCCGTATGTTGGCATCTTTGCATCGGAATAGTGTTCAGCGATCATCTTGTCGATGTTTGCCTGACGGTCTGCTTCGATGTCAGTTAATCCGTCTTTCCACATCTTCTCATTAACCGCCCAAACTGGAGCGCTTGTTGGGAAGGTTGCGGTCCAGTCTTCACGTGATAAATAGGTGACGTGGCCTGGTGTGCCTTCATACTTATTTGGGTCAGCGTGATCGAATTGGTTGGTGATTGGGAATTCTGTGTATTTTGACTTGGAGAAGATCTCTTTGTCTGGGTTTGCTTCTGAGTTTGTTGTTGTCCACTTCTGGGTAAGGGTCTTGTCGCCTGGAGCGTCCATGCCATCTGAAGTTGTGTAGTTACGCGCAGCGAGGACGTTATTTATAGCGTCGTGTGCATCGCGTCCGATTGTGAAGTAATAATCACCACCATCTAAGATGTATGTCTTAGCGAGGTTTGCGTCATATGTTCTGAGTTCATCTTTGTCGACGTCGATTGTGACAACTTCTGATGCACCTGGAGCAAGGAGTTCCGTCTTCTGGAAACCACAGAGTTCAATAGCGGCTTTCTCGATGTGGTTTTCCTTGTCATAGCTTGTGTATGGTGACTGGAAGTAAGCCTGGACTGTGTGCTTTCCTGCAACTGAGCCAGAGTTTGTGACTTTGACTGAGAGTTCGAACTTATCATCGCTTGGAGTGAGTTTGAATTCGCTGTAGTCAAATTTTGTGTAAGATAAGCCTGTACCGAATGGGTATGCGACTGAGCTAGCGTAGTTCCATGTTCCGGAGTTGCCCTTATTCATGACTGAGTCGGCATATCTTGTCTCGTAGTATCTATAACCAACGTAGATGCCTTCCTGATAGACCATGTACTGGGAGTTGCAGTTGTTGATTGCTTCTCCGCCCACGTTAGCCTGAACATTGTCGAGGCCATATTCTTCTTTGTTTGTGAAGAAGAAGTCGCCAAGCATTGAGTAAGCTGGAGATGATGCGTTGTCTTTTAAGAATGTGTCAACGATTCTACCTGATGGGTTTGCTGTGCCTGCTAAGAGGTTAACAACACCGTTGATACCTGTCTGTCCTGGGTCACCGATCCACATTGCAGCATCGACGTCATATGTGTCAAACCAATCAAGCTGCATGGTGTTAGAACCATTTAAGAGGACGATGATTTTCTTGAACACTCCATCAGCTTTGTACTGCTTGATGTTCTGGAGCATGTCTTTCTCTTCCTGAGTGAGGACGAGGTAGTCTGTTGTGTGGTAGACTTTGCCCTTTGCTTCGATTGTGTATTCTTTGTTTGGGAGGTCAGCACCTTCGCCGCCTGATCTAGCGATGACGACGATTGCTGCGTCTCCATAGTCCTTGAATGAGTTCTTGACTTCGTCAGTGTATTCTGCCCATGGGACTTCGTTTACTGCGTACTGAGCGATGTTACCACCTGTAGTTTCAGCGTTCTGTCTCTTATATCCCGAAGCGGAATAGAACTTTCTTAATGTTGGGTTGTTGTTGAAGCCTTTGTTCTTGAGCGCAACTGATAATGATGGGGCTGTTGCGGAGTTGACTGCGCCTGAGCCTGTGCCACCATAGATGAGGTTGACTGATGACTGGGAGAAGCAAGAAACATTAGCACCGCCCGCTAAAGGGAGAGCGTTGTTGTTGTTTCTTAAGAGTGATGCGCCTTCTTCTTCAAGTTTCTCGCAGAGTTCCTGCTCGTGAGCAACCTGGTCATCGACTGTTGCGTAGTGTTTCTTGAAGTATTCTGAATCTTCATCACTGCCGCCTGAGACTGTTTTTGATGTTCTCCATCCGAAATGTGCATTGATCTGTGATGAGAACTGTCCTGCGACTAAATAATAGCCGACAGATGAGATGACGAGTAATGGAGCAGCGACTGCAACGCCGATGATCCATGGGGTCTTTTTAAATAGTTTCATGGTTTTTACCTTCTTTTTTATTTAACTTCAAAGACATAGTGGCCGTTTGTGAGGCTATATGCCTTATAGTTTTCTTTTGTTTCCTTAAGTTCAGATGTACCCGCTTTAACGGTGATGTCTGAACCATAGGATGAATCGATCTTGAGAGTGCCATCCGCCTGGATTGTGTCAACTGTGATCGTTGTGACTCCAGCACTGGTTTCAACTTTCATTGAGATATCGCCCTTTTCGGTTGATGTATTCGTCTCAAGGTTTCCGAATGTGTCGTGTGGGGCAAGTTCATATGATGAGTAATTGCCACCTGTTGGCCTTATGCCTGCAACATGTTTTGAGAGCATGAGCAATGGAGCGCCGCTCCAACCGTGGTTTCTTGAGCCTGTGTCGGTGAAGAACTCCCAGAGGGTTGTCATATCATCATTTAGCATTGGCTCATAACGGGTGAGCATTCTCTCTTTTGCGAGATCGAATCTTCCTTCAACGCATAATGCCTCAAGGATGTATCTCTCCATATAAGTTGAGGCCGTCAATGTCTTCTCCATGATAGGAGTTACCCATTCCCAATCGGTCTCTGGAATAAGTCCTGTGATGATGCCCATTGCCTGGATTCGCTCATCAGGTTCTCTATCGGAGGATGCATAGCCTTTTTCTTTCTTGTAGGCATTTTGGAATGATGATTTTATCGAGTTCATTCTATCTTGATAGAAAGATGCATCTTCACTATGTCCGAGTGAGTTAGCGAGGTGAAGCATCTTCTCACAAGCGAGGTAGTAGAATTCATCATACAAAGGCGCTGAGTCTGCTCCTGTTCCCCAGTCGATCCACTTGAATGTTCCAAGTCTCTTTTCTGGGAGACCGTTGCTCTCCATTTTCCAGAGCTTCAAATAATTTAGGGCGATTGGATAGACGAGTTCTAATGATTCAGTGTCTCCGGTATAGAGATAGTAATCATCGAACGCCGCAACCATCGCGAGGTTCTGGATGGTGATTTCGTTTGTGTTGTTTGATGGCCATCTCGAAGGGATGATTCCATCGTTCTTAACCCAGCCAGGAAGCGTTCTTAACGTCTTCTTGATGAGGGTTGTTGCGTTTGTGTCAAATCCGTAATAGGTGAATGGGAACTGGTTTGCGGAGTCTCCTGCATATGGAGAACGTTCTCTATCTGGGCAATCCATATAGGTGTCTCTCATGCAGATCTGTACCGTGTTTCTAGATTCGTTCCACAACTGGTTCGCACTCTGATTATCTGAGACGAATTTGCCGGTTCTTTCAGTCGCGTAGCCGTTCTCACGGAAACCGACTTTAGTCAATGTCACGCCTGCAGGGACGTCGATGAAGAGCTTTGAACCTGTTCTCCAAGGCATTGACTCAAATGTTTGAGCGCCCGCTTTAGCGACATAGTCGTCTTTGAAGTTGAACTGTTTGCCAGAGTCGGTCTCGTATGTGTCCGTATAATAGACGAGATGCGCACCTGCTTCTGCTTCAAGTTCGAAATATGGGGAGAACTGTCTATTCTCGCCAAGATCGAATTTGACGGTTCTAGCTTCGGTGAACTTTTTGCCGATGACATTGTCTAAGTCACCAGCTTCAGTGATTTCCTTTTTGAATTTGATGAGTGGCATGTCTGAGATGTAGGTATCGCCGTATGGGAGATATCCGACCTTTCCGACTGTCACTGAATTAGACCATGATGAGTCATCGAATGTCGGGCTCATGAAGTCACCTGACGATTCTCTTGCATCATAGTAGACATCCCATTCAGCGATGAATGATGATGCAGGGTGTTCTGGCCATTCATCCTTTAGAAGGGATTTGTTTCTATATTCTTTTAATCTCTTGACCTTCCAAGTGTTGTCAGAGATGACGCTTGTTGATCCTGCTTCTAACTCAAATAAGAGGCCTGGTGCACCACAGTCGATGTAAGAGTTGGAGCTTCTACCAACATACGTGACCATGATGACCACCGTGTTGTCGCCTTTCTTGAGATATGATGTTAAATCGACATCCTCATAATATGAGTCCACCGCCGTTGCAGTCTGCTTTGGGCAGCCGTCATACACCGCTAAGGTGCCATTGACCCACATGTAATATTTTGATACCGCTGAGATGTGAGCGGTTGCTTTAGCTGGTACATCGCTTAGCTGGAAATTTTTTCTAAATGCGACGTAGCTGTTCTGGATTTGCTTCTCATCCCAAATCCATGAAGCTTTCCAATCCGTCTTCTTGTATTTATCGATTGATGAGATGTATTTTAGGTTGCTCTTATCAGGGGCAACGTATTCGGTATCATCTGTTTCACTCGTAGTATCTGATGTATCTATAGCGCCAGATGATGATTCGGGTTTCTTTCCTCCGCATGATGCTAAAAGCGAGGCGGCTAAGATCAGCAAACCGATTGATTTTGTGGATTTCTTATTCATAAAGACTCCTTGAAAGTATAAGGGCAGCCCCTATATGAGACTGCCCTTATTTAAAGTTTGTAGTTAAATCAGGCAGTAATGTCTGGTATTAGAACTGCATGTAAGCATCAGCGCCGCAGCTGAATGAATATGGCATATCATGTCCAGCGACTGAGTATGTGTATGTGAATGAGAGCTGGTATGTTGTGCCGTCTGGAGAAGCGTGGACTTTCTCAGTTTCTCCAACCTTGATGATCAATGTGTATGATGCCCATGACCATGTTGAATCTTCGCCAAGATCATATCCGCCAGCCTTGCAGTCGAATCTGCCAGTGCCATCTGAATACATCTTGTATGAAGCTGTGCCTTCTGTGTTGGTGAATGTGTACTTGAGTGTGACTTCGCTTGGGTCTTCTGCTGGGACATTTGCGACGTCGCCAGTGAATGTTGCCTGAACTGGGTCTGAGTAACCTGCATATGGATCATATGTAAGTGTGACTGTTGCAGTTGTTCCTGTAACTTCTGCTGTCTTTGACTCTGAACCGAATGTGAGGACTAATGATCCTGCATTTGACCATGATCCGGTCTGGAATTCTGAGAATGAGGCGATGTTGTCTGCTGAACCCTGGTGGACCCATAATGCCTTGTGGTCATCTAAGAGGTAGATTCTTGAGTGTGCATTCTCTGAATCCAAGTGTGCAATTGCGTTTGTTGGTTCTGTGAAGGCGTACTTCTTTGCCTGGATGAAAGCGTTGTAGTCTGCGAACTGAACTGTTCCGTCTGAAACCATCTGAGCTTCACGTCCTGAGACGATTGGGAGGTTGCATGTGAATGAGCAAGCGCCATTAGCACCTGGATAAAGTGTGTACTTGAATGTGCCGACGTTTGGTTCGCCTGTCATGACGTTTGTCTGATCCTTACCATAGGTGATTGACATGATTGTTGCGTCATCGCCTTCTTCGTCTTTGCCGACTTTCCAGTTTCCGTGACCCCAGTCATATGAGAAGCCTTTGTTCTCTTTGTAGTCTGAGGTGTCTTTTGATAACACCTGGTAGCCTGAGAGCTGGAGTGTTCCATCGCTATAGAGGTTGAGGATTGCCCAGTAGTCGAATCCGAATGATGCCATTTCGTCATAACGTCCGACGAACTGCTGGGAGATTGTGACCTCTGCTGGAGCTGGTTCTGATGACTCAGCTGGTGTTGGTGTTGGCTTTCCGCCGCATGCTGCTAAGAACATTGCTGAGCATGCAAGAAGAATTGTTGTTTTTTTCATGGGTATAGTACCCTCCTTGTTTTTTGTTGCGCTTAATATACGTGTACACAGCGTTTTTGTTTGCCAAATAATCAAAAACGGTAATTTTTAAGGCAGGATTTGCACAAAATCAGCAGTTTTTGCTCTTTTAATTACCAATGCGGAAGAATGAAAACAACCGATTTCCCATCCGTTTAAAATATCCAATCATCGGAGTGACTTATGGATATCGGAATACAGCAATTGATGGTAGGCAAGCTACTGAAGAATAAAGAGAAAACAATAGAGTTATTAAATGCGTTAAAAGAGTCGGGTTACTCTTCAATTGAGCTCGATGGTTTCATGATTAGAAAAGTGCCATTTATCGTTAAAGCGCTCACTGATATGGCGGGAATGCCAACAGGTAATTCAAATAAACTAAATTGGAGCGAGATTATCCCTAGTGTGGGGCTTAATGTAATCGCGATACACGAGGACTTAGAAACGATTGAGACAAAGTTTGAGATGGTCGTTGAAGAGTGTTCGCTCCATAAGTGCAAGTACGTGGTCATCACGGGCATGTATCAATATGATTATGATTCAATTGAGGAGTTAAATAAGTTGGTGGAAAGACTAAATAAGGTAGGATCCGCTTTAAAAGAAAAGGGATTGCATCTCCTCTACCACAACCACAATGTCGAGTTCTCTAGACTAGAAAACGGGCTCACGTCCTTTGAATATATATTAAATAATACAAATGCCGAATTCGTTAATTTCGAGTTCGATGGATATTGGGCAACAGATGCCGGAATTAATGTCATTAAGATGATTGAGACATTAGGGACTAGACTGAAGCTTTATCATATCAATGATAGGCAGAAGAAGAAATACGGCAAATCAATGACTCCAATCGTAAAATTCGACGCTTCAGAATTGGGCTGCGGCGTCATGGATATAAAAGGGATTGTTGAAGCATTAAAAAAGACCACTTGTGAAGCGATCATTTTAGAGACTCATAGAAATTGGATTAATAAAAATCCGTTAGACAGTGCGCGTATATCAGCTGCTTTTTTGCAAAATATGAAGTAAAAAACGCAGATTTTGAAGAACAAAAAATAGAGTAGCCACTATTCCAGTATATTTTGACTTAGGAGCAAACACATGAAAAAAAGACAAAAAACAGTATTAGCGTTATGGGCTGGTGTCAGCGCGCTTTTAATTGGCGCACTAGTTGCTGGCAACGTATACGCATCGTCCTGGGATCAAATCCTGGGAGAGTATTTCGGATATGTCGGAGAATCCACATCCGGAACAGGTGAAAAGAAATTCGTGAGCGAATTCTCAAGCCAAGAAGAAGTTGTTGAAGCGATAAGGGCTAACAACAGAGAAACCACGGGAGAAGGCGCAGTACTTATTCGCAATGAAAAGAACGCCTTGCCATTATCTTCTGGAAACAACGTATCGGTTTTCGGAATCACCTCCACATTCTGGTTCGACTTAGATAGACTCTCGGACAAGAAATCATCTCCAATGAATGCGCAGTTAAAAGAGAACGGCATTAACCTGAATAAAGAACTATCTCTTTTCTATAAAACGAGTAACCACACCGCATGGGGGAATGCCGATCCTAAAGGCGACGGTGATGGAGCGGGTGAATGGAAAATCGATGAAATCCCATATTCCGAATACACCGAAACGGTAAAAAACTCATATAAAGACTTTAATGACGCCGCAATTATCGTTATCTCAAGAAGCTGCGGCGAAGGCGCTGACCTCCCAAGAGCAACCGATAGGTGGGGCGGTTCAAAGGACAAGCACTACCTCGAATTATCCGCTGAAGAAGAACAGTTATTCCAAGCTGTTAAAGACGCTGATTTCAAGAAGAGAATCGTTGTTGTTCACACGGATAATGCTTTCGAATTAAGTTTCATCGACAAATACGACATCGATGCTGTTTTATGGGTCGCAGGAACAGGTACCGAAGGCGGAGCTCCTGTTGGCGATATACTTACCGGGAAAATCAACCCATCCGGAAGAACAGTAGATACTTTTACAACAGATAACCTCTCTGCTCCTGTAATGCAGAATTTCGGAGATTACAGATTCGTCGACTCAAACGGCGATGAGACCGGCTTCTCCTATGTAAACTGCGCTGAAGGAATCTATGTTGGCTATAAGTATTACGAAACAAGATACGAGGATATCTTGACTCATAGAGGGGGCGCTGGTTCATTTGATTATGATTCTTTAGTCGTTGCCTCAATGGGACACGGATTAAGCTACACAGACTTCACTTGGAGCGATTACACCTGCAACTATAACGATGAGACTGATCAATTCGACATCAGCGTCAACGTCAAAAACTCCGGAACCAAATACGCAGGAAAAGATGTTGTTGAGATTTATTCTCAAAGCGAATACACGAACTACGACATCGAAAAAGGCATAGAGAAAGCAGCAGTGAATCTTGTTGGATTCGCTAAAACGTCTTTGCTTAACCCTGGTGAGGTTGAAAACATAAAAATCAGCGTAGACAGAAAAGAACTTGCTTCCTTTGATTCATCAACAGGTAAATATTTGTTGGAAAAAGGAAATAATTATCTAGCGGCAGGAAGAAATGCGCATGATGCGCTCAATAACATCCTCACTGAAAGAAACGTCATAACAACTGGAAACACAGCATTGGTTGGAAAGTACGTTGTTGAGACAGATGATTTCAATACTTACTCAGAAAAAGTTAGTAACAAGTTCTCTGACTGCAAACTCGAAGATGCGAAATACCTGTCTAGAAGCAATTGGTCTGTCATGGAGGAAATTGGCACGAGCACTTGGGTTAACGGTGCCAAAACCGGCTTGCTTTATGCCGACGGAATGAAATCAGGCATCTCCAATACCACAAACGGCAATAAAGACGTTAACTACAAAGTTGTTTCAGAAGCTCGACTCGCTAGATTGTCAGCAACAGGTTGGGCAGCTTCTGGAAACCCACACGATCCTAACGATAAAACCATTTACCCAGATGTCTTGTTCGACCAGCCTGGCGATGCTGTTTTAGCGGATGCGATGGGAAAAGATTATGATGACCCTATCTGGGACGAGATCCTCGACAAAGTCAAATTGGATGAAGCGAGACACATCTATGAGTTTGGATGTTACAACATCCCTGAGATGCCTGCGATCGTTAAGCCAGCGTTACACGCTGCAGACGGCCCAGAAGGCGTTGGACAGAAAAACGGATGCGCTCAAGTCTTAATCGCTTCAACATGGAATAAAAATTTAATGGAGAAGTACGGTAAACTCCAGGGCGAATACGGCTTATGGGGTGGCGCTCAAGGATGGTATGCTCCGGGCATGAACCTCCACCGCTCACCATTCTCAGGAAGAAACTACGAATACACTTCTGAAGACCCATTCATGACGGGCGCAACGGCAATCATGATCATAAGAGGCGCAACTTCTAAAGGGCTTGCGACAGTTGCAAAGCACATGGCAATGAACGGTCAGGAAACAAATAGACAAGCTACAGGCGCGGTTGCAACCTATGCCACAGAACAATGTATGAGAGAAACCTACCTCAAAGCATTTGAAATGATAATCCACGACGGCAACACATATGGAATTATGCAGTCCATGAATAGAGTTGGCGATATTAGGGCAAGATCGAATTATCAGATGAACGTCGCTCTTGCCGAAGAAGAATGGGGCTACACCGGTTACTATGTAACTGACTACAACAATATCCCGAATCCACAAGAGGTCCTTGCTTGTTTAGCAGGCGGCTGCAATGCTCAGCTTTACGGAAGCGGAAACAAATTAGCCGATTCCGATATGAAACTCAATGGCGTCAGATATCTGTTGAGAGACACTGCTCATAGAATCCTCAACTATTCAATTCATTCAAGCACAATGGATGGATTCACCAAGGATTCAACATATAGCACTGGCGTACCTGTGTATGTCCTCATGTTAGTGGCTGTTGATGTAGTTGTTGTCGCAATCCTTGCTTCTGGCATACTGCTTACTTTGAGAAATTACTCATTGGCGAATAGAAACTGCACTGACGCAGGAGTTCTTAAAGCCAACAAAATCCTTAATATTGTTTATTGGGCAATCGTTGCAACCTTCATCATTGCTGCAATTGTCATCTTCTTCTCTTGGGGATTACCTCTTCTCAAGCAGGCGTTTGAAATCAAATAAACACGAAAAATACCCCTTTCCTGTTCACTTCAGGATCGGGGTTTTCATTTTAGAAATGCACCTAAATCTTTAAGATTTTCTTCGCTATAGAACCTGTCATCTGCGTGACGGTAATGATCTTCTAGTATGTACGTTATATTCCCGTTAACGTTGTCTTTCAATATATCAAACAGAGTTTTGCTTTGAAGGTTAGGGACAGTGATATCGCTACTTCCGTGAGTTATATAGACATTCAAATCGTATTTAGTGTTTTGGTCGATTCTAGACATCGGATTGATCTCGGATAACTTATCTACCGACATCTCCCCTATTTTCTCTCCAAAGAACTGTTTGGTTATAGAATGCTCGGATTCTTTCTTAGTGTTTGTTCCCATTAGGCTTGTGAGCCAATTAGGGATATCGAGTTCATCGTATTGCTCTGGAACAGCGCTGAAATCGAGGATGCCATAATAATCTAGAAGGGTGCCGATATCATAGTGGACAAACGCGTCTGTCGCTTCTTCTCCGACAAATGGGACTCTGCCGTATTCTTCATCAGGCGAAAATGTTGCCATGGTCGCTAAATAGCCGCCCGCCGATTCTCCCCAGATTGTGATATCGGTTGGATCATAGCCATACGTCTTGGCGTTGAACGTCAAATACCTTAGGGCAGATTTCACGTCTTCCACCGCTGCAGGGAATATCGCTTCTTGGGCTAACCTGTAATTGAGAGATGCGACTGCATAATCATCCCTGAAATACTCATACATGAAACGGGCTTGTCTAGAGCGGGAATCATTGTAAACAAACCCTCCTCCATGGATTAGTACCATGAGTTTTGGATTAACTATGTCTTTAGGCATATAGAGGTCAAGAGTGTCGCTTTCGGAGATTTCTGAATATTGGATATCTAGGTAAGTTGTACCTGTATACGCCTCTTTTGAATACTTCATCCCGGAAGGACGCATATTGTCGGCTAAGATTGTTGCTAAGCCTTTATGAGGCAATATCAAAGAGCCTAGAGTGATGGCTACCACTCCAGAAATGGCGGCAAATGAAATTAGGGTTACTTTTAATCCCTTTTTCATACTATTCTTCTTCAAATGCTTTAAGGACCGCTTCTAAGGCTTCAAACCAAGGTGATTTATCGGCCTCATCAATCTCTTCATAATGCTCAAGGATATCGTCTTTAGTGATGTCTTTGATGTCGTTCATCAATGATTTCTTGGAGACGATGAATTCCTCGTCATTGGAGAAATTGTAGGTGATGTAGACGACTTCGCCTTCATCATTCTCGAACTTGCCTTCTGCGCATTCGTATTTGTGCTTTGAGTTTTCTTCTCTGATCTCGTAGATTTCAATTTCTTCTAATTGTGTCATGGGTTAAGTATACATTTTCTTTTTCGTAATATGCTCATTTTAATTAAGGTTTTCACCCATTAGTATCAACTTATGACGCAAAATCGACAAAATACGGCAAACCGGATACAAAACAAAGTGTAAGCCCATATAATCTCGCCATATGAAAAAGTACACCATTTCAGCAATATTAGAAAACGGCGATTCCCGTTACGTAAAGGTCAATAAAAACAACATCGGAGAATGCACTAGAGAACCTATATTCTTTGCTTCCTTAGAAGAATGCCAGAAAGCAGCAAAGCATATCAAAGGATTCGTTAATAATGATTCCGGCAGTCATATAAGAGATATCGCTTTCGATGTCTGCTACTGCTAAGAAAAACTTTGCATGCAAAAAAGCGTCCTTAATAGGGAGCTCACATAGAGATTCATAAAAGGCTAATCACTTGACCGTGACTAGCCTTGTTTTTATAAGCAGAACGTCATGTATGCCGGAATGCAAATGATGCCGTCTTCTCTGATGGACAAATTCTTGGGATGGACAATAAGTGTAAAATACAGTTTATGCAGATTGGAAACAAACATCTGAGCAATTATTTCTCAAAGAACATCCCTTGATTTATCGACAATCCAGAAAAAGCGCAAACAGTTCGAATAGGAATTCTCAAAATAACGCAAACAAAAACGGAAAACCATTCTTTAGAAATCAAAATCCCAAAAAACCGCTCTTAATAGGCAATTTATTTTATATTGATTGATATTCCAAGTGCGTTTGCTATTAGAATTATTGTCTCTAATCTAGGGGATACAATTTCAGCTTCAATCCTTGCTATTGTCGACTGTGGCAAAGAAATCATATCCGCAAGTTTTTGTTGAGAGATGCCAAGCTCTTTTCTTCTTTGAATTATTTTTTGCAATAAATCATGCTCCGTATTCATTTTTTATTCACCAAGCTTTCTTTCCAATTCTTCAATAGAAGGCAATGAATTTTTGAGTTCCTTAGGTAGTAACTTATTAAGTTCATATGATGAAATACCAAGTGGAATGTTGTAATTTTCCAAAGAATACTCCGCAACTATTTTATCTTTATCTTTGCAGATTAAAATTCCTATTGTCGGATTATCATTTTCTCCTTTTAATAAGTGGTTGACTGATGATACATAAGTGCTTAATTGACCTAAATCGCCTGGCGTAAACTTTGTAATTTTTACTTCGATGACAACGTAAGCGTGCAACTTTATATTGTAAAACAATAAATCTGTGAAGAATTCGGTTTCTCCAACTAACATTCTGTGTTCTCTACCAACAAAAGCAAAACCCTCACCGAGTTCTAATAAAAACTTTTGAATATTTGCTATCAAGGCATCTTTAAGCTCTTTTTCATTATATTCGTTGGTGATAGCTAAAAAATCAAAATTATATGGATCCTTCGTGATTTGCTTCGCTAAGTCTTTATTTGCATCAGGTAAAGCCAACTCAAAATTATTTATTGCTTTGCCTTCACGTTCATATAAATCAGTAGAAATAAAATTTAGCAAAACATCTCTCGACCAATTATTTTCATGAGTTTTTCTTACAAAAAATAATGCTTTTTCCACGTCTTTGCATTTATCAATAATGTATCTATGATGTCCCCAAGGTATGGAAAACAATTGTCCCACAAGTTGTGGGAAATTTTGAACTTGGTCATTATAAAGTTTATAAAACTTCTCTATATATCTAATATTTTTTGGAGAAAGCCCTTTAACATTAGGCAAATTAGAAACTAATTCTTCGCTCAAAGAATCATAGAATCTAGAGCCGTATGTAGCTTTAAAAGAATTGTTTGCAATTTCTTTTCCAAGTTCAAAATAAAACTTAAGCATTTCGCTATTAACGCATATTGCAGCCTTAATCTGCGCTTGTTTATACTTTTCACTTATATTACTAACCCATGCTTTAAATTCATTATTCATCACTATATTAGGCATATGACTCCTCCAACGATTGCACAATTATTATAGCATATATGCATTTATAAAACAACAAAGATACAATCTCAAAAACTCAAAAAATCAGTTAATTTCAGAAGTAAGAAATCACCCATAACGCAGCTGACAAAATCCAAATTCCACAAGAAGAGGCATAGCCTCTAGACTTATCGTCCGGAAGTTATGTCTTATTTTTTAAACCAATTTACCCTCGCTATCGTTACTGCACTAATGGGTATCTATTTTTAGTTTAAAGTATTGAGTTAATTTTTTATACAGCCAATAGGAATAACGAAAACTCCATCTT
>JAKSVF010000016.1 GCA_024408235.1 Bacilli bacterium | reverse complement strand
CTATTAACTCTTGGATGAGGTTTTTACTTTACCCTCGCTTTCAGCACTCCCCATTAGGGCAATATTTCTTAGCGCTTGAATGTTGTAACTTGCCATATCTAATATATTTCTTACCTATTTTTCAGAATCCATTTTTTCGAGAAATAAAAGAGCAAATATTGATTTCTTATACACTGTCAAATAATGCAGATTTCATCATATCTTTTTCTTCTTTCTATTTTAGAATGCGTTTTAGGATTGCATTAATTTATCCACCGAAAGGAGGGTGTTAAAGATGATTACCATTTAAAAGAACATCATAGAAATAAAAAATCACGATTGCAGGAACAATCGTGATGCGGACATGCTGAAGCACGTCGAGAGCGATGTAATAGTAGCATGTCCAATCTCTATTGGCACGTAATAAGTGCGGAAAGGATAATGCTAATTGATTAAAAAGACAAAAACACCGTATGTCAGGGATCTCTATCTGGCATATTTGATTTATGGCGCGAGGCGCACAAAGACTGACGAGTTTCCAATTATAGAAAAATGGATGGTTTCCACAAAGCCACCAAAGGAAATGATTCAATGGGACAGGAGGAAAGATGTTAAAAATCCTTCCTCAACTGGAATATGCTTCTATTGTAATGACATTGGTTTCAATCCGATCTTGAACAACCCTAAGGGGTATATAGAGAGATTAAAGAAATATGATCTTGTTGTCGGGATAGATCCGAGTCCCTACGATAATATGCCTCTCTGTGTTCAAAAGAGCCAAATTTATCTAAATCTTGCCATTACCTATTTTTACGGTACTCAAGGAATAAGGGTTATACCAAATGTTCGATTGGGAGATAACAGAACGCTCTCATGTGTAGAAGCGTTTCCGAAACACACCCTCATAGCGATTGGCACGCACGGGTTCACGCATCGATTGAAGAATCGTTTTATCTTCGCGGAACAAGTAATGCGAATAGTTAATACGCTTGAACCGTCTGGGATTGTTGTTTATGGTCCTGCGACTAATGAAATCTTCTCCTATGTTGTAATGAAAGATATACCCATTTATCAATTTGATTCATATACAATGAAAGAGAACAACAAGAGCAGAATAAAAGCTCTCAGAAAGGATAAAACCGATGAAAGGGAATAGTCCTTTGTTTGAACCTCATGCTATGAGAGGTGCTAGAGTTGGAGATATTTCGTTCATGGGTAACGGGAGAAAAGCAGATTTCGCGAGAAACGCTTCTAGAAGAAAAGACGTTGACCCTGATGGACTCATTGATGTCGTTGCGCACGGATCGGCGTATATTATTGAAATAGAGAGCGGAGGGAAGACAATATGCCTCAATTCTAGAGAGGCCGGAAGACTCATCAAGAAGTACCCAGCCTTTAAAAAATCAAAGGGTATTCGTCTTCTTTCCTGCTCGACAGGTTCCTCTTCAGAAGGCTTTGCGCAACATCTTGCAAATTCGCTTGGCAAAGTGGTCTTCGCCCCGACAAAACGTTTGTGGGCGTTGCCAAATGGTCACATGTATGTTTCTTCGGACCGTTATAATACCGACAAAGGCGAATTCATGAAATTTATACCAGGAGGTGTGAAACATGGTAATAACAGATAAATGCCCGGAATGTTCCGCGGCGCTGGAAGAAAAAAGAGAAGGCAGCGCATTAACATACATTTGTTCGAAGTGCGGATGGAGTGTTGCCACAACTGATTTTGAACCTATTGATTTGGATCAGACGGTTTATTCAATTACACTTATAGATGGTAATGTTCCTTCGAAAAGAAAATTGTCTGCTCTTTCAAAAATAACGGGGAAAAACTTTATAGAATGCAGCACTTTGATAAAAACAAACGGCGTTGTAATGAGCGGGAAAGCGAGAAAAGTTATAGAGTATCGCGACATTCTGAACGATGCTGAGTTGAAGTTTGATATCAACCCACATTTCAAGTATTGATTAAGAGTTGAACAGCACGGCCTTCTTTTTAACAATTCATGACTGCTAATGAGATGGCCATTTTCATATTTTTTTCTGATTGTTCCATTCAAATACAAACAATGACACTTTTTAGCATACATCTTAGTGTATAATCTTTTCGTATGATAAATTTCAGAAGCGTCAAATACATAATCTCTGCCCCGGAATACTCGATGCGTCCAAGGGACAATCTCAAAGAAGTGGTGTTCCTCGGCCGCTCAAACGTCGGTAAATCTACCCTCATCAATTCTCTTTGCGGGCAGAAGATCGCCTATTCTTCGAAGAACGCAGGAAAGACTAAACTTTTGAACTATTTTATAGTGGATAAAAAGTTCTATTTAGTAGATTCTCCTGGATACGGTTTCACCTTATACGGAAATAAGGAAGACAGCAACTTCTCGAAGATGATGGAAAATTATTTCGACAATCCTCAACTTGCAGGTTGCGTAATGCTTCTTGACTCAAGGAGAGACCCTAACGAAGATGATGTCGATATCCTCAACTATTTAGCCGAGAAAGACATCCCTACGATTCTAGTTTTCACCAAATGTGACCAATCTAAGCAATCTGATCAGGCTAGATGCAGGAAATTAGCGGAACAAACGGGTATTGATAAGGTGTTCTTCTCCAAAAATGGACCTAGAATCGATGAACTTAGGTCGATGATTGCTCAACTCTTGTAACCATAAGCTCTCGCAAGAGGGCTTTTTAAATCTCAAAATAGTGATTTTTCTTGTAAAGCAAGTCAAATGTATCTATTCTACTCGGCTATGAAAATGCGCTACGACCTTGTAAACCTATCAAATACGATACTCAAGCACTACGGAGCAGAGACTTTTCACGACACTATTCCTGAGCTTGAAGAGGCTTTAAAGGGTCATAAGAAAATCGCTTTGTTCTTATTTGATGGAGCAGGGGAACTCGTCATGGAGAGGCATCCGTTTGCTTGCAAATATTTCCTTGAGAACAAGTTCATGTCAATCTCTAGTTTAAACCCTGCTACCACAGTCGCGTGCACAACATCAATCACCACCGGGAAATACCCAGTTGAGACGGGATTCCTTGGCTGGACTCTCCAGTCGGACGAATACAACGCAACATTTGAGCCTTTCAGGAATAGACTTGCGGTAACTCAGGAACAACTGCCCCCAAATTACATGGAGACAATCTGCCCCGTAACCCATCTTGACACCCTTCTTGGAAGAGCGGGGGTTAAGGCCAAGATAATGCAGCATCACCCAGTTATGGTTGATGGCCCAAAGAATTTAAGAGAAGCTCTGAAAAAGACTCACTCATTCTTTGAAAATGGCGGTGAATTCTTGTATTTCTATTGGCCAGAGCCTGACCATTCTCTTCATTCTTATGGAACCAAGTCCTTCAGAGTTGGTGTTTTGCTTTGGAAACTTAAAAACTTCTTAAAGAAGTTCCAAAAAGAGAACCCTGACGTTTTGTGTTTAACCATCGCTGATCACGGACTCATCGATATTGAGAACTATCTCGACATCGCAGACCATCCGGACTTAGCTTCAACCCTCGCTAAACCAGTAAGCATTGAGGGCAGAACTCCAACATTCTTCACTAAAGAAGGCCATAGAAACGAATTCAAATACCTGTTCCAAAAGTATTATGGGGAACACTTCGATTTGATGCCTGGAAGAGTGGCTCTTGAACAACAATATTTTGGTAAAGGCGTTCCTAACCCAAGAATTAATGAATTCGTCGGCCATTACATCGGCATAAGCCTCGACAATTCGATCATCTGCAACAGCAACGACTACAAAGGCCATCCGATGAAGAACACGAAAAAAGGCAACCATGCAGGGAGAAGCGATATGGAGATGACCATCTGCTTATCTTTGTATGGCACTCACGAGTAAAAACAATTGAAGTTATTAATTTATTAATCTATCATTTGTTTCGTCAAGAAGAGGGATTGTCAATACTTCCTTAAAAGAGAACCGTGTAAGGTGAAAGTGCGGTAGGGAAAGGTGGCATGAGTCGCTTCAGAGAAATTGACCGTATAGCTACGAACAGCTACAAGAGTGCTCAAGACCTATAGGTTTAGAGAATTAGGGTGGTACCACGCGCCGCGTCCCTATGTTGGATGCGGCTTTTTATATGCCGGGGAGGTAGATCATGCTAGAGAAGAATTATGATCACAAACAAGTTGAAGAAGGAAAGTATGACAAATGGGTCGATAACGGATACTTCATCGGAGGAAAGGATAAATCAAAGCCACCTTTCTCCATGGTTATTCCGCCACCTAATGTCACAGGTAAATTACATTTAGGCCATGCGATGGATACCACGCTTGAGGATATCATCTGCCGCTATAAGAGATTAAGGGGATACGATGTTCTTTGGATCCCTGGATGCGATCACGCAGGTATCGCAACACAGGCTAAGGTCGAAGAGAAACTCCGCAAGCAGGGCATCTCAAGATACGATTTAGGCCGTGAGAAGTTCCTCGAGAAGGCTTGGGAGTGGAAAAATGAGTATGCATCCACAATCCACAGCCAGTGGGGCGCTATGGGTTTATCAGTTGACTACACCCGCGAGAGATTCACTTTAGACGAAGGGCTTAATAACGCAGTTAAGCATGTTTTCGTCACCCTTTATAACGAAGGCTTAATCTATCAGGGTGAGAAAATCATCAACTGGGACCCTGTCTTAAGAACAGCTTTGTCAAATATCGAAGTTATTCACTCGGATGATGAGGGCGAATTCTTCTATTTCTATTACGATGTCGAAGGAACGGACGAGAGATTAATCGTTGCAACAACCCGTCCAGAAACGATGTTCGGAGACACCGCGGTTTTCGTTAACCCTAAAGACGAAAGATACAAACACTTAGTCGGTAAGAATGCGATCAACCCAGCAAACGGAGATCCATTGCCAATCATGGCGGACTCTTATGTCGATATCGAATTCGGTACCGGCGCCATGAAGTGCACACCAGCTCACGACCCTAATGACTTTGCTTTAGCAAAGAAGTATGGATTCCCTCTAATTAAAGTTCTTGATGAGACCGCTCACGTCAATCACTTAGGCGGAAAATACGAAGGTATGGATAGATACGAATGCCGTAAGGCTCTTGTTGAAGACATCAAGAATAACGGTCACTTGTGCAAGATAGAGAAGATGGTTCACTCAGTTGGCCACTCAGAAAGATCCGGCGCTGTTGTTGAGCCAATGCTATCAAAGCAGTGGTTCGTCAAGATGAAGCCACTCGCAGAGAGACTCCTTGAAAATCAGAAGAACCCAGACACCAAAGTCGAATTCGTTCCTAAGAGATTTGAAAATGTTCTCTTAAGATGGATGAGAGAAGTCGATGATTGGTGCATCTCACGTCAGTTGTGGTGGGGTCATAGAATACCTGCATACTACAACATAGAAACAGGAGAGATCTTGGTTTCCGAAAAAGAGCCAGATATGAACTTATACCGTCAGGATGAAGACGTCCTCGATACATGGTTCTCATCAGGCTTATGGCCATTCGCCACTATGGGTTGGCCAGAATCAACAGAAGACTTCGATAGATACTTCCCGACAAGCGTCTTAGTCACGGGCTATGACATCATCTTCTTCTGGGTCTCACGTATGGTCTTCCAATCCTTGCATTTCACAGGAAAGAGACCTTTCAACCAAGTTTTAATCCATGGATTAATTAGAGATGAATTAGGAAGAAAAATGTCTAAATCGCTCGGAAACGGCGTTGACCCAATGGATGTCATCGAAAAATACGGCGTTGATGCATTGCGTCTTTTCATCACGACAAACTCCGCTCCAGGATTAGACGAGAGATATGTCGAATCCAAAGTCCAGTCTACAGCCGCTTACTTAAACAAGATTTGGAACGCTTGCAGATACGTCGAAATGACGCTTGGCGAGGACTATAAGCCATCAAAGCCAAACAAGAAGGAATTAACTCCAATTGACGCTGCAATCCTCGATAAGCTCGAGAGAACAATCAAGTCAGTAACCAAGTCTATGGACGCCTTCCAGTTCGGTCAGGCTGCCACAGCCTTATACGATTTCGTCTATGACGATTTCTGCTCTTCATACCTCGAGATGAGCAAGATTGCTCTTCAGAAAGGCGAATCAAAGGCAACAAAGGACACACTCTTCTACGTCATGAAGAGCATCATCCTCATGATTTACCCATATTCGCCATTCATCGCTGAAGAATTATATTGCTCACTCCCTGAGCACCTTGAATCCATCATGCTCGAAAGCTACCCAGAATATGACAAAGCTTACTTGAACGCTAAAGCGGTTAAAGCGGTGGCAATCTTAGAGAATATGATCAAAGACATCCGTAACTACAAGGCGACAAACGGAGTTGCTCCAAACGCAAAGGTCAACCTCAACATTTCTCCAAAAGAACCATTCAAAGGCGCAGCTGAATACCTTGCTAGATTCGCATTTGCTAACTCCATCAACATCACCAAGGAATCCCTCTCAGGAAACCCATTCATTTACGATGGGTGCGAGATGATAGTGGAAGAAGATATCGATAAGGAAGCGCTTAAAGCAAAACTCCTCAAAGAGAAAGAAAAACTCATAGGAGAAGTTGCCCGCGGTGAGAAGATGCTCTCAAATCCAGGCTTCGTTTCCAAGGCTCCAAAAGAGAAACTTGCCCTCGAAACTGAGAAACTTGAAAAAAATAGAAAACTTCTTTCTTCTATAGAAGAAAAACTTGCCTCATTATAATTCGTAGGTAAAAAATCGAGAAATGACCTCTACATATTAGTGTGGAGGTTATTTTTTATGGACGGAAAAATACTAACAGAAGAAGAACTAAAAACAGTCGCTCCAGGCGAGGCAATCACCATTGCAGCGGTCATGGCCGTCATGGCAATCGCAGTCATGGCGGTGGTCGTCTACAAACTCATGCGTTCGCAAAATGGAGCCGACATCAAGATGCCTGGCGGATTCCAGTTCACTTGGAAATGAAAATAGAAGAGATACCTAAATGGAATAGGCCTAGAGAAAGAGCAAAGAGGCTAGGCTTATCCAAATTAGACGATCGAGAACTATTAGCAATCATCATTGGCAGTGGTAAACAGAATAAGAACGCGCTCGAGATTGCCGATGATTTGCTAAACAGTTTTCACACGCTCCGAAATATGGTTGGAATGGAAGCGAAAACATTCGAGAAATTCTATGGAATATCGGAAGTTAAAGCGCTCACTTTTGCCGCTATTTTTGAAATACAAAGGCGAGTTTTGTTAGAGGAATCAAGCGAAGGATATCAGTCTGCTGAAAAGATATTCGAGAACTATTCAAAAAGGATAATCAATCTCTCTAGTGAAGATTTGTTTATCATCTATTACAATAGGGGAGGTAGATTCATTAAAGAATCTATCTTTAGGGCCAATTTAGAGGCTAATGTCACCGTCAGTGTGAACTCAATCATACGAGAATGCATATCTCTAAACGCAAAGAAAATAGTCATGGTGCACAATCACCCATCAGGAAATGTCACGCCTTCAGTTGGGGATGTGCGTTCAACCGAGAAGTTCGAAGCTAAGCTCAAGGAATTTGGCATAACGGTCATCGACCATATCATCGTGACCGAAAAGGCTTATTATTCCTTAAGGAAGAGGGAATCTGGCCCAAAAATCTTTCTTTAGAAAGTAAAAATGCACTTTTTTCTTCCCTATTGGAGGAAATATGTATATATTATTCACGTTGTCGCCCTCCCTAGGGCCTCAACCGCTTTCATACGGCACCTAACAAATGTCTATACATTGGCCGTCCGGAGCGAGTCATAAGCGAAAAGAAGGAGGAACTAACATGTACGCTATCGTAGTTACAGGCGGAAAGCAGGTTAAGGTTTCAGTCGGAGACAAGATCTTCGTCGAGAAGCTCAATGCAGAAGCTGGTAGTGATGTTACTCTCGACAAGGTCGTCTTCGTTGGCGGTGAAAAGGCAGTTGCTGGCACACCTTATGTTGCTGGTGCTACAGTCACAGCTAAAGTTGAGAAGCACGGACTTGAGAAGAAAGTCGTCATCTACAAATACAAGACAAAACGTAATGAGCGCAAGAAACAGGGACATCGTCAGCCATATACTTGCCTCGTCATCAAATCCATCAACGCCTAATGATTAAGGTAATAATCGGTTATAAAAACAATCAGTTCAGCTACTTAAGAAGCAGTGGACATTCGGGATATGCAAAGCATGGACAGGATATCATCTGCGCAGCGGTAAGCGGAATCATCCCCGGGGGCTTCGAAGCCTTGACGGATGGTGACAAGAACTATGAAGCCGATGTTAGAGACGGATTTGTAGAGCTCAGATCCTTAGAGACCATGAGCGAACACGACCTTGCAGTGATTGAAACAATCATTGCGCAAATTGAAGGCATCGCAAGATCCTATCCGGATTATGTGAGCCTAGAAAGGAAGAACGACAAATGAAATTTATCATTGATTTACAGCGCTTCGCTTCCAAAAAAGGTGTTTCATCAACCAAGAACGGAAGAGACTCAGCTGGACGTCGTCTTGGAGCAAAAGTTGGTGATGGACAGCATGTTTTAGCTGGCAATATCTTATATCGTCAGAGAGGAACAAAGATTCGTCCAGGAACTAACTGCGCACTCGGCGGAGATGACACAATCTACACATTAGTTGATGGATATGTCAAATTCGAAAGAGTTGGCAAGAGCGGCAAGAGAATCTCTGTTTACGCAGAACGTCAGTAATCTCTAAAAACGACACGAAGTAGCGGATCTAGTGGGTCCGCTATTTTTCATTCTCTTCAAATAAATACGAGATAGAATCGAAGATTATATACAAAAATTAGTAGTTTTTTATGTAGATATTTGTAAATCTCGTGTCACGCATTATAATAAAAGCATGGCAAACTCATCTAATCAAATCGCTCAGAAATTTACTGACGAAAACTATTCGACCAAGAATAGCTTACGTAAGCTTTTCGGCGCAAACATTGATCCGTATTGGAACATGGTCAATAAGTACCGACTCGCTTACAAAGTCGATCTCAACATCAGAACGATCGGCAACACTCCAATGTACATCATCTTAACCGATGTCATTAAAGACAAGATCGCTAAAGTGGAGGATAAGTTGGGAAAACTCGCAACAAAGCTATCCTCACTTACCGATTTAATCGAATCATCCGAGGCTAAGAAGGCTTGTTTATCGCTTGAATTAGGAACCCTCAGAGATGTTTTGAAGGTTGATATTCAGGAACGTTCATTCAACGCTCTCATCAATGACACATATCTTGAGAATGACGCTTCACATAAGCCTTTAGTCAATTATGTTGACTGCTTGTTCTATTTCTCATCGGTTTCCCCAAAAGCGGTAGACGATTCAATGCTGAGAGAAATATTCCTCAAGGCAGTTCCAGAATCATCATTTGGACATTTCAGATCAAGGGATTGGGATAACACTGCAAGAAACGCTAAATACCAGGTTAACGCGGTTTATCCATATTGCCCATTTGAGATGATAGAAAGAACGATGGATCCATTCGCTTCTTCGACAAATGATAAGGCAATGACGCCATTCGTTAGAGCTGTCCTTGCTCTTTACTTTGTAAATCATGTAAAACCATTTGAGAATGCCAATGAAAGCGTTGCTAGCTTATCCGCAAAATGGATTATGGCTGAAGCCCTCAATAATCCATATGCCTACTTCCTTCCATTCGAAGAAATCCTTCCGAACAGAAATCAGGCCTTGAATGAGGCTTATACCGAAACCCAGAAGACAGGCGATTTAACCTATATCGTTGATATTGCCATCAAGGATATCGGAAACGCTTGTGATTCTCTCGAAGACAAGATTGCGAACATCCGCATCGACACCTATAGAGAAGAATCGACAAGAATCCCAGAAATCGAGAAACCTGCTCCAGCACCTATTAGGCCAACTCCAACTCCGGTTGTAGAGAAGTTCGTTGAAGAGCCTCGTGAAGTGGTAGACGGAGTGGAAGTCATCCCGCACGAAGAAAAAAAGGCAGTTGCTCCTGTTGAAACCCTCACAAAAGAGGATATCGAGTCAACTCCGATAGGACGCGCTCCAACTCTCTCTGATAGAGAAGTCAAAGAATATGTAATCTATCTCATGGAGACAGAACCTGATTTGAACAAAAAACAGGCAAGCTTCTATGCGACACACTGCACAGAAGGCCGCTATTACACAATTCAACAGTTCAAGGCGTATACTAGATGCGTCTATGAGACCGCAAGAACAAGCATGGACAAATTGGCAGCGAAAGGCTTCTATAAGAAGTGCGCTCTCAAGAACAAGTTTGTTTACACCCCAACAAAGAAAAGGAGATAAACCATGTTATTAGCATCATTCGCAGATAATCCAATCGTATTCATACTCATAATCTTAGGCTTCTTTGGCTTAATCGTCGTAGCAGTCATACTCGTTAAGAAATACGTGAAGCCATTCCAGAACACCGACGAGAAGAAAACGGATGAAGAGATTGCTCAGGAAGAACTTAACAGAGTTCTCGTTGATTTCGAAGAAGAGACAAAAGCAGACGCTAAGGCTGTCGAAGATGGCGCTCCAACAGAAGAAGAGGCGCTCGACGACACAATGGCAAGAACACTCGGCGAAATCGATGATCCAGAAGCTATCAAAGCCATGGAAGAGTGGGCAAAGGCTCATCCAGAAGAATCGGGAGAAGTCGAAGAGGACAAATAAGGGATGCCAACCTCTTTATACGTCCACATTCCATTCTGCTCGAGAATCTGCTCTTATTGCGCTTTCTCAAAAGTCCTCTTTAATGAAAAGTGGGCTTTTTCTTATATTGAGAAACTTATAGAGGAAATTGAAGGCTACAAAATCCCTAAGCACTCGCAAAAGACGATTTATGTCGGTGGAGGCACTCCAACCACCCTCCCTGATACCTTATTTAATAAGATTTTAGGCTATTTAAGCGAATATCTCGTAGAAGGCGGGGAGTTTTCAATCGAAGCAAACCCTGAGTCCTTAACAAGCGAAAAGATAGATATCTTAAAGAATAACGGAGTCAATCGCGTATCGCTTGGTGTTGAATCATCTCAGAGCAAATATCTTACCCTTATGGAACGCCCACATTCTTTTGAAGATATCATAGACGTTGTAAACAATTTAAAGGGCAAGGGCATCACAAACATAAATGTTGATTTGATTTATGCTTTGCCAGGGGAATCGAGCGAAGAAGTGTCCACAGATATTGATGCGTTGTTATCTTTAGACGTGCCACACATCTCGACATATTCGCTCATCTTAGAAGACTCCACCAAGTTTAAGAACCTCGGTCTAACCGAGGCTGATGATTCCGTTCAGGCTGATCAGTACGAATTGATACTTGCCACGCTTAGAGAACGTGGTTATGAGAGGTACGAAGTATCGAACTATTCTAAACCTGGTTTTGAGTCTAAGCACAACACCGTGTATTGGCGAAATGAAGAGTATTACGGATGCGGCATGGGCGCGAGTGGTTATCTAAATGGTGTGAGATATAAGAACACCGGCAGCATCATCGCATATTTAGCCGGCAAGACCGTGTCTGAAAAAGAGGTTGTAGTGGAAGAGGATAAGCCGTTGCTATTCTTAATGACAAATCTCAGGTTGAGAAACGGGTTCAAAATGGATAGATACAAAGAATTCGTCGGAAAAGATTTCATGGAAACCCATAAAGAAAAAGCCCTCGCTTTAGAGAAGGAAGGCTTATTAATCATCGAAGGGGATAACGTGAGAGTTAGCGATAAAGGAATGCTACTCCTAGATAAAGTAACCGTTGATTTAGTCCGCTAAGAAGTCGGTTATCAAAGATAAAGTCTTAGGGTCATGGTCGCATATCGCGTTCCAATCCGCAGATTCACAAAGTGCGTTGAGTTCATCTACACTCGCGCATTTTTTCATTTTCTCCATATACTCTTTAAAATTGATCGCGGCTTCTTTTGTAAAACAAGTCTGATGTCCCGCTCCATTTACGAATGCGGTGGAGAAGTTTGGGTTTTTGACTTTTGAAAACACCTTGCCGCTGTGTTTCCATTTAACTACAGCATCATCAAGAGATTGGATATAAAGTATCTTTGTGTTTGATGCCTTTTTGGCGCCGTCTAATGCGTTACATTTATCCCACCCAGGAAGGACTGCATTTTCTAAACGGTTAGCTTCTTTTGAAATGAGTGAAGTGACAATAGCCCCTTCCATATGCTTAAAGGAAATAGGGGCTGCAAGAGCAACTACTTTATGAATGCCATCAACATAATTCAAGAGGTTCAATGAGGTGTACCCGCCCATTGAATGTCCGACTAAATCAAGTTTGAGATCCTTATATTCATCATTTGATTTTAGGTAAGAAATTAAATCGAATGTATCTGAACTTTGCTGATTAAATCCTCTTAAACCATCGCCATCTGACTCATTGCATCCCGCCGCATCTAAAGCAAGAACCTTAAAACCTTTCTTGGCTATGTGATAAATCTCTTTAATGTAGGAGATGTGACCGCCTCCATATCCGTGGGAGAATATGACCAGAGTGTCTTTATAGGAGTATGAGTCGGTGTAATATAATCCACCTCTAATCGTCTCCCCGAATCTATTTGAAAAGGAGAAGTCGTCACGCTTCAATCCCTCAAGCTCATACCATTTAAAAAAATATAAGCCAGGTTGGTTTTCGCTGAATCTATGCCCGAACATCGATTTGAATGCGGTATCTACTTTTTTCTTGAACAACATAAACTTACCTCCCCAATATCATAGCAAGTTTATTTGTTTTTAGTTAAAAACTATAAAATATCACCCAAAAGTATTATTTTCTTCCTGAAAACTTAGTTCTATAATTTTCGGTTATCAAAGAGGAGTAACGATTATGAAAAACACAAAGTTAATAGCCTTATTAGCCGCAGCGACTCTTCTCGCAGCCTGCGGAAAAGGCAAAAACGATAAACCAGTCTCAAGCGCTGAAGAGCCAACCACAAGCGAAATGGTTACTTCAGAGACTCCAGCCACTTCAGAAAAAGTAACATCTGAGGCTCCGGTCACTTCAGAAAAGACATCATCAGAGACAAAGACATCAGAAGTTGTCTCATCAAGCAATAAGACATCATCTTCTGAGGCAAAAGAGACCGCTGATTTTAATCAGGAGTACACAAAATTCCTCGCTTTAAGAGGGAAGATGTTCGATATCAGCGTCGGTTCTCCATTCACCGTGGACACCGGATTTAATGTCGTTCAGGAAATGGAAATGTCCGGTATGAAACAGTCGATGGTTGAGTCATCATATAGCTATGTTTCAACAGACGGAAAGAACAATTACTACAAAATCGGAACAGAGAAACACCCGAATAGTTCTGGCAAATTGGTTGTCGAATCATCTGAAGAATTTGTTGATACGGCGGAAGATGGAACCCAGACTTTCTATTCATTTGACGAAGGCAGAACAACCGATCCTGCTAGATATAGACCATTGTCTAAAGGACACATCGAAAATTCGTACTCACTTGAAGAAGTCGTTTATGATATAGAACTGCCATTCTTCGACCCATCCTTGGGAATTACAGGCGGAGATAATGATGGTATTCCATCAACTTGGGCAGACTTATCAGAATGCCTTCTTGAAAACTTAGCCGGAATCTCGGAAATGCTTGATGAATCCTACATCATGCCATTGTTCACCTCTCATTATGAGGAACAGAAGAGCGCGGTTAAGGACAATTATTTGAGCCTTCAGTTTGATTGCCATTATCAGGGAATCGGCTCAACCGAATCAAAAGGCTCAGTCGAAGGTGTTAAAGATGCAAAATATGATGTGGTCTATACATTTGAGGCTCACTATTCAAAAGACCAGTTGATCTCATGCAAGGCAGGTTTGGCCGCTGACTTTGATATCAAGGGACTCAAGACGGATTATAAGATGCACGTTGAAGAAGGGCTCGAGAGCAAATTCTCCATGACATATGACGACGAATACAAACCTTCAAAAAAAGATGTCACCTATGTTCTCTCTGAGAAAAACGGCGTAGTCCGCATGAAGACTCCAAATGACACATTGCTTTTCTCGCAGGATGCTAGCGTCGGTCAGACCGCTCCTGCCAAGCTTCCATATGCGCAGTTAGAAGGCACGGAATTCTTCCTTGATAAGGAAATGACAAAGCCTGTCACTGAATTTGAGTATAAGTCATACCCAATGACATATTACTGCGAGCCAAAGGCAAAGAATGCTAATGAGGTAGTAGTAATTGCTGAACGTTTCGGAAGAAATGCCGCAAGCGACAAGTATTCTATACGTGTCGGTAATAACGGTGGAACTCTTTACGGAACTAGAGAAGCTACAGAAGACGGAAGAATTGATTATGCAACATGGGATTATAATCATTGGGAGAACGGAGCTTATTTAACGGATAAGTTCCATGTAGACAACGTTGAAATACAAGAGACAAATGATCCTAATGCAAAATGGGAAAATGGCGTCCTATACGCAAAAAGAGGCAGCTACGTCATCGCCAGGGTTTACGGAACAAAGATCTAAAAATTGATGAACGAGGTTGGAAACGGCCTCGTTTTTCTTATCCTTATTTAATCTTTATATATAAAAGTATTTTTGAATTTAGCATTTTTTAGCACTCACCCCCTTGACAGTGCTAAAACTTTTCCTATAATTTGGATTAGCACCCAGATAACGGGACTGCTAAAAAGGAGGCAATATGACAAGACGCGATGAAATATTGAAGCTTATCGTCGAGTACTTCATCAAAACCGCCCAGCCTGTTGGTTCTAAGACACTCATGGAGGCCTACGCCCTCGAAGTTAGCTCAGCAACCATCAGAAACGAGATGCTCGCCCTAGAAAGAGATGGCTATCTTGAAAAGACGCACACATCAAGTGGTCGTGTCCCATCAGAGAAAGGCTATCAGTATTATGTCGAGAACCTTAGAACTGGCGGAGTCGATGAAGAAGCAAAGAATGCCCTGCAGACACTCTTATCGGAAAAATCCAAATCGATAGAAGAAGTCCTAAAAGAATCCTGCGAGATTCTATCTGACATGACACACCTTGCATCAGCCGTCATCGGACAGAATGCAGATGAAGAGAAACTTGTCTCAATTCAGATCATCCCAATCAGCGAAACAACCGCAACAGCGGTGTTCGTCACCGATAAAGGCTATGTTGAGAACAAGACATTCCTCATCGAAAAGGGATCGAAGATGTCGGATGTGGTTAAGACAGTCAAATTGCTGAATGACCGTCTCTGCGGAACTTCAGTTGCTGAAGTGGTCCAGAAGATGGAAGCCATGAAGCCGGCGCTAAATGATTACATGATGGGACAAGAACTCATCTATCAGGCGATCATCGCTGTCTTCTCCAAATTTGCCCGAGATAGGATGTCGGTCTATGGCAAAGAATCCCTTTATAATCAGCCGGAATTCGCAAACGACGCTGATAAGTTGAGAGCGTTGCTCTCATTCCTTGATGATAAGGAAAGAGTGAGAGGAATCCTCAATGCGGCAGACCTCTCTCAATCGGGTAACGTATCACTCCAAATCGGAATGAAAGGAAAAGATGAGACAGGGGATCTCGCCCTAGTATCTACTAAGGTTGATGTTCCTGGAATCCCAAACGCAATCATCACGGTCCTCGGACCAACACGTATGGATTACGACAAAGTCGTTTCCACCATGAAATACTTCGCTGAGGAATTAGCTAGCTACTTCTCTCAGGAAGAGAAAGGAGACAAATCGTGTTCAACAAAAAGAAAGACAACAACGAAGAAACAAACCTCGAAGAAGAAGTAAAAACTGAAACTCCTAAAGAGGAAGAAGATAAATACGTCCACGTTCTCAGACCTGATTACGAGAAGATGCTCGCTGATCAGAAAACCCAGAAAGAGGAAGTGGAGAAATGGAAAAACGCATACTACACGGCATACGCTGATACTCAGAACTTACGCAAATCCCTTGCTGCTGACCATCAGAATGCCATCAAGTATAGAGCAGAAGGATTCCTTGAGAATCTCATCCCTGCGCTCGATTGCTTCTACTACGCTCTTCAGCCAACGCCTAACTCAGATGAGGCCAAGAACTATCAAATCGGATTCCAATACATCTACAATCAGATAAAATCCGCGCTTGATAGCGAAGGCGTAAGCGAGATTGAGCCGGCCGTTGGAGCTGAATTCGACCCTCACTCAATGCAAGCGGTCGACATAGTCGAAGTGGAAGATAACGAAAAGGCAAACGTTGTCGTTAAGGTCGCAAGCAAAGGTTACAAGCTTCATGACAGACTCGTTAAAGCCGCAATGGTTATCGTAAGCAAACACAAAGAAATTAAAGCAGAAGAACCTGCTTCAGATAAAGAAGAGGCGCATAACGCCTAAGGAGAATATAAATTATGGCAAAAGAAATCATCGTTGGTATCGACCTTGGTACCACAAACTCAGTCATCTCATATCTTCAGGCAGATGGCACAGTTAAGGTCATCCCAAACCCAGAGGGCACAAACACATGCCCATCAGTCGTCGCATTCAAGGCTTCAGGCGAAGAAATCGTCGGTAATGCCGCAAAGCGTCAGATGATCACAAACCCTGACACAGTCAAATCCGCAAAGCGCGCAATCGGAACGGCAGAGAAGTTCCACATCAACTGCACAAATAAGGATTACACACCTCAGGAAATCTCTTCAAAAGTCTTAGCTTACATGAAGAACTATGCTGAAAAGCACCTCGGACAGGAAGTCCACAAAGCAGTCATCACAGTTCCAGCATACTTCAACGATGCACAGCGTCAGGCAACTAAGGACGCAGGAACAATCGCTGGTCTTGAAGTCGTTCGTATCATCAACGAACCTACAGCATCATGCTTAGCTTATGGTTTAAATTCAGATAAATCTGAAAAGGTCTTAGTCTTCGACTTAGGCGGTGGTACATTCGACGTTTCTATCCTTGATGTCGGTGATGGCACATTCGAAGTCTTGTCAACAAACGGCGACACAAAGCTCGGTGGCGATGACTGGGATAAGGCAATCGCTGATTGGATCCAGGCTCAGATTCAGATCGAGACCGGCGCTAAGTTAACAGACAAGATGGCTCTCCAGAGATTCATCGACGCTGCTGAAAAAGCAAAGATTGAACTCTCTTCATCACTTGAAACAACAATCTCCCTCCCATTCATCGGTATGTCCGCAAATGGTCCTATCTCATGGGAAGGAACACTCTCAAGAGCTAAATTCCAGGATTTAACAAGAAACTTACTCGAAAGATGCAGAATCCCAATGGAAAACGCAATGAGAGACGCAGGCTTATCATATAGCGATATCGGCCAGGTCCTCATGATCGGTGGCTCAATCCGTATGCCAGCCGTCCAGGATTTCGTCGCAAAGATCACCGGCAAGAAACTCAACTACGAAGTCAACCCAGATGAAGCAGTCTCTATGGGTGCTGCAATCCAGGGTGGTGTCTTATCAGGAGACGTCAAAGACGTCTTACTCCTCGATGTCACACCATTAACATTAGGTATTGAAACACTCGGTGGAGTCATGACACCTCTCATCACACGTAACACAACAATCCCAACAACAAAATCACAGGTCTTCTCAACAGCAGCAGACAATCAGCCAGCAGTCGACATCATGGTCTATCAGGGCGAGCGTCCAATGGCACATGACAACAAGCTCCTCGGCCACTTCCAGTTAAGCGGAATCGAGCCAGCAAGACGTGGCGAACCACAGATCGAAGTCACATTCAACATCGACGTTAACGGTATCGTTAAGGTCTCCGCAAAAGACTTAAAGACACAGAAAGTCGCTGATATCACAATCTCAGGCTCAAACGGCCTTTCAAAAGAAGATATCGATAGAATGGTCAGAGAAGCAGAAGCTAACAAAGAAGCTGATGAAAAGAGAAAGAACGACATCGAAGTCAAGAACAAAGCTCAGGGCTATGTTGACCAGATCAACAGAACTCTTGCTGAAGATGGCGGCAAACTCAACGATCAGCAGAAGTCACAGCTCACCGCTCTTAGAGACGAAGCTGAAGGCGCACTCAAGACCGACAACATCGAGAAGTTAAAAGAAATCGTCGGTAGACTCGAAGATGCAGCAGCTCAGGCTGGACAGTATCAGGGCGCTCAGGGCGGACCAGCACCTGACTACGGCTCACAGTCTCAGTCATCTTCTAGAAACGATGATGTCGTCGATGCTGACTTCACAGACAAAAACGCTTAATTAACAAACACCAATTGCAGCTTTATGGGGCTAGTTATACTAGCTCCATTTGGCTTATTTAGATAAGGAGGGTAGTATGGCAACTAAAAGAGATTATTACGAGATTTTAGGGCTTTCTAAAGGCGCAACGCCAGACCAGATCAAGTCCGCATATCGTAAATTAGCTAAACAGTATCACCCTGATATTAACAAAGACCCTGACGCTCCAAAGAAATTCGAGGAGATTCAGGAAGCATATGACGTCTTAAAAGACGACCAGAAGAGAGCTCAGTATGACCAGTTTGGCCACGCCGCATTTGAACAAGGCGCAGGCGGAAACCCATATGGCGCTGGAGGATTCGGAGGACAGGGCTTCTCAGCCGATGACCTCGGAGACATCTTCTCAAGCTTCTTCGGTGGCGGAGCAAGACAGTCAAGAGGACGCTCAACAGGTCCTAGAAAAGGAAATGATTCTCTTTACCGCGTTCGCATCGACTTCATGGATGCGATCAACGGCAAGAAGATCACAATTCCATTAACATATGATGAACAGTGCCCACACTGTCACGGAAGCGGTGCTGAGAATCCTAGCGATGTCTGCACATGTTCTAGATGCCATGGCACCGGAACGATTAGAACAACCCAAAGAACAATCTTTGGCGCGATGGAATCAACTTCATCATGTCCAGATTGTAATGGAACCGGAAAGAAAGTCACAAACCGTTGTCATGAATGTGGCGGCAGTGGATATAAGAGAGTTCATAAAGATCTCGAAGTCCAGATTCCAGCTGGCATTAATAACGGCCAACAGATTCGCGTTGCCGGCAAGGGTGAGCGCGGAATCAATGGAGGCGAGAATGGAGACTTGTACGTCGAAATCAACGTCAAGGATCATTCAACCTTCAGACGTGAAGGCGATGATATCCATATGGATATCACGATGTCGTTTGTCGACGCGGCACTCGGCGATGAAATCCAGGTTGATACAGTTTATGGCCCGGTTTCTGTCCAAATTCCATCCGGCACACAGCCTGATGCAATCTTAAAACTCAAGGGTAAAGGCGTTAAGAATTTGAGAACCAAAAACCCTGGCGATCAATACTTACACATGAAACTAAAGACACCTGAGAAACTAACTAGAACTCAGAAAGAGCTTCTTGAGCAGTTCCGCGCTGAGACGAAAGGCAAATCAAAGAAACGCTAATCGTTCTAGTCTATTTTTAGACTATTTGATACACTAAAAATAAGGAAGAGGTAACTCTTCGGACCACACCATCCTACAAGAGAGAATTAACTATGCCAGTTTGCAAATATTGCGGTTCGAAAATCACGAACCAAGACTTCGATATCTGCCCACATTGCGGTGAGAAGGACCCAATCGATCAGAAGTACAAGACCAAAGACATCACATCTTTCGTCGACCCTGTGACAGGAGAGGCTCTTTATAAGAGCAAATCCAAGAAGCTTGCAGGTCTTTTTGAGTTGCTCTTGGGTTCATTTGGCGTGGCATCTTTCTACTTAGGATTCAAAATGAAGGGCATTATGTCAGTTCTTGTGACTTTAATCCTCGTAGGCGGAATAGGAACTCTCTTATTCTTCGTCGTGCCTGGTCTTGTCGGAAACGCCCTCTCATATGTCATCCCATTCGCGGCAGTCTTCTTGTTCCATGCGGGATGCTCAATCAAATATTTCGTAAAGCCTGATATCAAAGGCGCTGATGGAGAACTCTTAATCTAATGAGATTCTTCGGCGAGATAAAAAACAACAAAGCTATATTAGGTGATGGAGATCTTCATCATCTTTTTAATGTCATGAGACGTAAAGTCGGAGACCAGATTGACGTTGTTTATGCAGGTGATACATACAAATGCGAAATCACAAGCGTTAAGCCTACAAGTATCGATGTCATCGAAGTTTATCAAGATGATGTCGAACTTCCGACAAACCTCATTTTGGCTTTCGCTCTCCTTAAAGGCGGACATGATGAACTGGTTTATATGAAAGGAACGGAGTTAGGCGTAAACGCATTCGCACCATTCCTCTCAAGGCGAACCATCATCGAACTTCCAAAAGAGAAAGACAAAGAGAAGAAACTCGAAAGAGCGGAGAAAATCGTTAAAGGCGCCAGCGAGCAATCACGCCGCACGGTCGTGCCTGAGGTTTTCCCAATATCAACATACAAAAACATTTTGAAAATAGAGGCAGACCACAAATTCTTTGCCTATGAGAACGAATCTCATACCGCAATCGGAATGAAGGAAGCTTTAAAAGACCTTAAGAAAGGCGAAACAACACTCGTTGTAATCGGCCCTGAAGGCGGATTCTCTCCAGAAGAGGTAGAACTCGCTAAAGATGCCGGATTCACATTCATTTCTCTTGGAAAGAGAATATTGAGAGCGGAAACCGCGTCTATATTCGCGGCATCGGTTCATTCCGTGCTAGCGGAGGAGATTGAATAAGAATGCTTAGATTCTATACGTTTTCTTTAGGCTGCAAGGTCAACTCTTACGAGAACGACCAACTTCGTGATGCTTTATCTAGAAGAGGCGATGTGGCAGTGGATGATCCAGAAGACGCCGACGTCATCGTTTTGAACACCTGCTCAGTCACTGGAATGGCCGATAAGAAATCTAGGCAGCACGCGAGGCATTTTAGGACGATTAACCCTGACGCTGTTTTGGTTGTTATGGGTTGCTACTCATTCTCGCATGCAAAAGAGACTCTAGAATGCGGTGCGAATATTGTTTTAGGTACCACAAATCGTAAGAAAATACCGGAATACATCGATACGTTCCTCGCTAATAAAGAACCGATAATCGATGTTAAACCAAGCGTTCGTAACGAACTTTTCGAAGAAATGGGTCAAGTCTCGGCAGGGGAAAACACCCGTGCATACCTCAAAGTGCAGGATGGTTGTGATAACTATTGCACATATTGCATCATCCCGACCCTGAGAGGCAATTCCAGAAGCAGGGATCCAGAGAACACCATTCACGAAGCTATTCGCATGGTTGATAGAGGCTATAAGGAAATCGTTATCACAGGCGTTCACATTTCCGCTTATGGAAAAGATTTAGGTGATGGCTCTTATAGGATGGGAGATTTGCTTGAAGACATCGTTAAAGCTTGCCCTGACCTATATCGTTTAAGAATCTCTTCAATAGAAGACTCGGAAATAGACGATAAGATGCTCAATTTGCTGAAGAACAATAAAACAATCGTTTCCCATCTTCATATGCCTCTACAGTCCGGTTCTGACACTGTTTTGAAGAGAATGAACCGCAAGTACGACACAAAATACTTCTTAGAGACGTTAAACAAGATTAGAAATGCTAGACCGGATATAGCAATCACAACAGATGTTATTGTCGGCTTCCCTGGAGAAACGGAAGAAGAATTCCTTGAGACAATGGAATTCTGCAAGAAGGCTAACTTCGCTGAGATTCACGTCTTCCCATTCAGTGCTAGACAAGGAACTCCGGCTGCTAGGATGAAAGACACTCCTCCAGCGGTTAAGAAGGATAGGGTCCATAGACTCTTAGACTTATCTAAGAAACTTAGAGCGGAGTATGAATCGAAGTATTTCGGGCAAGAGCTCGAAGTATTGTTTGAAGATTACGACGAAAAGAGACATAAGGCTCGCGGCCATACAGGTAACTACCTATTGGTAGAAGTGGACTCTGATAGATCACTTCACGGTGAGATTAAACCCGTAATTTATACGATGTCAAATAAAGCGGATTAAGATGCAATCGGAAGAATTCGGAATTTTTAAGACAATGTATGAAGATATGTTGACTCTAGAATTTACGCACGTATAATAGTCCACGTTGAAAAGAAAGGAAACCCGTAACAATGGCAGTCCCAGCAAGAAGAATTGGTAAAACAAGAAAGAGATTAAGAAGAACACACTTCAAACTCTCAGTCACAGGTTTAGTTAACTGCTCACACTGTGGTGCACTCATCAAGTCACACCGTGTTTGCCCAGAATGTGGATATTATGATGGCAAAGACATCCTCCACATCAAGAAAGCTGACTAATTAATAGTTAAACCAAATCATAAGACCTCCAGCTGGAGGTCTTTTTCTTGCTTAAGAGACCTTATTAAGCGATTGAATCGAGATACGATTCTTCAGCGGTTTTCATGCAAGAATCAGCGAATTCTTGAGTTATCGCTTGGAGTTTTCCTCCAATTGCAGGGAAAATCGCACTCTTTACGAAAGTTATATTAACCGTTTGATAGTCTGGAGAATTTACGTAGAGAACACCATATCCGACTATTTTTCCGGATGTGACAATCGTTGTTTCTATGAAATCAGTATAGCTTGTGTTCATGAATTCTTGATCTTTTCCGTAATCATATGGTCTGCTCCAGTAAACATTCTCCTCGGTGAAGAATTCGTAGGCTTTTCCGGCGTCTCCTCCTCCCTGGACAAGGAACAACTGTCCGCTAAGTGGCTTGCTTATGAATGTTGTATTTGGGTCGCCGTATGTGAAGTGGAATATTTGATAAAAATCCGATTCGATTTTGCCTGCTGGGTTCAAATCGTATAAATCGGCTATAGGCTGTTCATAGAAGCCGGTGCTTCCGATAGGCAAATTATTTGATGGATCACAAGAATAGATTCTTCCAAACGTATCGCCTTTTCTCAAGTTAGCTAATTTTTGATTGATCTGTTCAACTGACACATCACCTTTAACGTACGCTGCTCGTATTAGAGTCGCGTGGTGATCCCTTCCAAACGGGTAGGAAGGATTCGTTATTTGAGCTCTATTTTGAATTCTCACAAGGGCGTATCCCGTTATTGACTCACCGCATTTCGCAACTATATCTATGTATGTTTGCTCAGTATAGGGGCTTCCCGCCTTTGTCCAAGTTGGCCTTTCTCCACTCATTAGAGTGCATGTTTCCATTGGCTTCACAATGATCGGTTTCCAAATCTTTCCGTCGTATTCTTCGTAATGCAAGGACCCTGCGTATGTCATCAATTCAAAAGTCATGTCTTCGCTTCTGCCATTGAGGTTGATGTAGTTGCTCATTCCGCTGTTGGTTTCGCGCCAATCCTCCAGCAAGATCATGCTGCTGTCTTCTTTCTCAAGGAAACCGCATTCGTTTCTGATGTAGACGCCTTCTTGCTCTCTTAGCTCTTCGTTTAGCTTTTCTTCTTCGGATAAGGATTTTTCTAGTTCGGCAATTTGTTCATCCTTGTCGGAGTTGGAATTCTCTAACTCGCTTTTTTCTTTTTCGAGTTCGCTTATCTGATTGTCTTTTTCCGAATTTGTCTTATCCAATTCCTTGTTCTCGGAATCCATTTCAGCGATGGAATGCTCTAATTCCGATATTGTCTCATCTCTCTTGGATATCTCGTTGTTTAAGCCGCTATTATCAGAGTTCAGTTCATCGATTTTACCAGACGCTTCTTCTAGCTTTGATTTAAGCCCGGAATTTTCCTCCTCCAAAGAATGTATCATCTCTTCCTTTTGGGATAACTCATCATTTTCACCCGTGCTCATTGAAGAATTCTCATCGGCAGGGCATGAATTCGCAGCTGGTGCGCATGATGCGGCGGAAAAGAATGCTGCTACCACCAATAAACTAAATAATGTTTTGCCATTTTTCATCATTTTTGGGCCTCTCATATCATTAAACATCGATGCAATATACATCTTATTATCTATCAATATTATATATATATATATAATAAACGTTCAAAGAAAAAGCTACATAATCTAGTTTTTTTGAACTATTTTTGTAGCCTTTATTTTGCTTTTATTCTGCGAATGTGTGGTGTCCGCTCGAAACGGTGTTAGTTTTTCCGCTTGGCAAGATGACATCACAAGTGGTGTTGACTGGTACATCAACCTCAATCGAGAACTTGCCATCATCAAGTTTCCAGGAAACGGAAGCTTTTCCGTATGGAGTGACAGTGGATGCGGACGCATGTGTGATTGTTCCGCCAAGAACTGGTTTAACCTGGAACTTCTTGTAACCAGGCTCAATCATCTCGATGCCAGCCACTCTCTTGTAGAGGAAGTCGCCGACAGCGCCTGATGCATAGTGGTTATATGAGATCATCGGAACGTTTCCTGTGCCGTCGTTTGCGATAGCGCACTGTCCGTTTTCATCAAGTCCATCCCATCTTTCCCAAATGGTTGTGCCTCCAGCTTTGACTGTGTAGAGCCATGATGGACAAATTGTGTTTTCGAGCATCTTATATGCGGTGTCGACCTGCCCATTATCCGCTAAAGCGAAGAGGATGAATGGGGTGCCTGGGAATCCTGTTCCGATGCAGTAATTGTTCTTTGCGACTAAATCGGAGAGATTCTTGGCCGCAATTGGTAATGTTGCATCGTTGAACATTCTTAAGTGGATTGGCAAGACGTAAGCGGTCTGGAACTCATTCAAGAGCTTGCCGTTTCCGTCTGTTAATTTGGAGATATAAGCATCAGCGACTTTAACGCTTAAATCCTTATAGTATTTAGCATCATCTTCTTTGCCGAGGATTTCAGCGATTTTAGCGACGGTAGAAGATGTGTTATTTAGCGATGCGGTAGCTGTCCATTTATGACGTGCTTGCCACTGACCCATCTGTGGGACGTCTGGCGCGATCCAGTCACCGAAGTGGAACATCGAGATGCCGCTCCAGATGTATCTTGATTTACCGACACTGAAGAGTCCGGCCCAGAACTTGCAGGCCTTGATGTATTTCTTCATTGTCTCGTAGTTGTCCGCTAAGACTTTGGTGTTGCCGGTTGCTTTGTATATTGACCATGGAACGAGTATGCAAGCGTCTCCCCACCAGTCTATTGCCATGCGTGGCATTGTGGCTGGGAAACCGTAACCCTGAACAGGGATTGTGTTTGGTATACCGCCGCCTGGATTCTGTTCTGATCGCAAATCTTCTAACCATTTATCGATGAAACGTGAGATCTCAAAGTTGAATGTTGCGGTTGGGGCAAATACGGCGATGTCGCCTGTCCATCCCATTCTTTCATCTCTTTGAGGACAATCGGTTGGGATGTCAACAAAGTTGGATTTTGATGACCATGTGATGTTTGACTGAAGTTTGTTTATGAGTTCATTTGAGCACTCGAACGTGCCGATGCTCTCGATATCGGAATAGATGGCAACAGCTTCAATTTCGATATTGGCTATATCTAAGTCTTTTGACTGGACTGAGATATATCTGAAGCCCATGTAAGAGAATGTGATATGGTAATCCTGGTTGCCGGCTTTACATGTATAGTTGATTTCGCATTTAGCACTTCTTAAGAAAAGTGTGTTTAAATCTCCCTCAGGAGTAAGTATCTCAGCGTGCTTAACATTGATAAATTCTCCGCCTTTTGCGTTTTTGATTCTGAGTTTTACAACGCCTGCGAAGTTCTGACCAAAGTCATAGATTGGGTTTCCGTTTGAATCGTTGTGGAGGAAAGTGGCCTTCATGACTTCATGTTCGATGACTGGTGAGCTGTAGTCCGCTTTGATTGTAGGGGTGAACTTAACGGTCTCATATCCCGCTTTTGTGTATTCGATATCTTTGAGTGAGATTCTTGCGTCGTAAGTTTCGCCATCGTATATATCGGCCATGGAGACCGGTCCTTTGCGGGAAACCATCCAAGAATCATCAGTTGGGACGACGGTTGAAGTTCCGTCTTCAAATTCGATTCTCACCTCAGCAAGGAGAGCCTGTCTAGGGCATGTGACTCTATTTACTCGAGTAAACACGTATGATCCTACTGCCCATCCGCCTGCGACTGTGATGAATAAGTCATTTCCTGAACCCAAAGCCTCGGTGATGTCGTATCTCTGGTATTGCATCTGGTGCTTGTAGGATGTGAAACCAGGGGCGAAGTATCTATCGGAGATGTGTGTGTCTCCAACGAAAACGTCATAAATGCCTAAGGCTGTAGCGTATAAGTATGCTTTCTTCACTGGTTTTTCGAGTGAAATAGCCTTTCTGAAGACAATTGGAGTAGGGGACACTCTCTTTTCCGTGAATGAGTAAGAAGTGTCTGTAATGAAACGTCCTGCCCAAGCTTCATCTAAGCGTCCGGTTTCAAAAGTGAGGGTTGCTTCAGCTTTGTCGCCGTAGTTATCCTCGACTTCTATTTTCGCCTCATAGCAAGAGAATGGTTTTAGAGCCTCACCTGAGTAGACAAAAACCAGCTCGTCTTTGCCTGTCATCTCCCAACCGTTGCAGCTGAGCTTAACGCTTGAGATTGTAACAGCTTCACGGTCGGATTCGACCATATAACGAAAAGCTGGTTGTTTTTTATCGGTGAGGATTCCAGATTGAAGGTGTTCACAAGTGAATTTTGTAATCTTTAGCATATTTGGTCCTCTTATTTTATCTTACTTAAGGAATTCGTCGTTAAATTTAACGTTGAATGGGCCTTCAAGTTTCTTGAAATCGTCGTTTGTGATCGTCTGTGTCTTCTTTCCGCCTGTCATGGAATAAACCTTGACGAGGATTTCTGCGGACTTCTCGACTGTGTCGATTAATCCCCATGTTGTATCGAAGTCAGGTCCTGTGACGAAAATTCCGTGGTGAGCCCAGATTGCGATATCGTATTTCTTCATCAACTCAGATGTTGCAATAGCGATTTCTTCTCCGCCTGGAACCATCCATGGGACGACTCCAACGCCTGCTGGGAAGACGATAGGGCATTCGGTTGCCATCTCCCATAACTCGTGAGTGAATACCTTATCTTCCAAAGGAAGAACGAATGTTAATGCGATGATGTTTGTGCAATGAGCGTGGTAAACAATTCTATAAGATCCGTTTGTTCTAGCCTTAACGACTGCGAGGTTCATTAAGTGTGATGGGAGTTCTGAAGTTGGTCTTCCGCCAGCAACTAATCCCCAAACGATCATGAACTTGGTTCCTGTCTCATCAACTTTGATGATGCAGATATTTTCTTCTGGCCAAGTTTCGACGTTCATCATGTAGCGTCCTGAACCGGTAACTAAGAAATACTCATTAGCGAGGGTAGGAACTGAAGCGCCGATGTTCTGCCAAGTCGTTTCCTTGAAGTTCTCTTTGACTTCATCGACTTCTTCTGGACGCATTCTATAAGAAAGGTTTCCGCCGTTTCTTTCATGCCATCCTTTTGAATAGCCGTTTGCGCAGATTCTGATAAACTGCTGAATAAATCTTGCTTCTGTGACTTTCATCTTATTAACCCCTTTTTGATAAGACTTCTTTTTCGTATCTGTGGATCTCATCGAGCGCGTCTAAGCCAATCTTCTTGCCTTCTTTCATGCAGTAGTAGTCAAAGACTGTTCCGAAATCCATTGTTTTTAAACGTTCTGTGATGAACATTCTGTCTGTGTAATTGCCTTCTGATTCGAGCTTCTTGAGCATATCGAATGGTTCTAAGTATGCTCTCAAGAGCGCTTTGAGAGTTGACTTAACTCCAACGACGTAGCATGAGATTCTGTTGATTGATGCATCGAAATAATCGAGTCCGATGCTCGTCTTCTCAATGATGTTGTTTCTGACGAGTGATCTTGCGATTTCATTTAACTCATCATCAAAGATGACAACGTGGTCTGAATCCCATCTTACAGGTCTAGAGACGTGGAGTAAGATATGTGGGCAATAAAGTGCGGCACTAGAGATCTTGTCTGAAATCATTTCAGTTGGATGGAAGTGGCCTGCATCTAAAGTGATGCCGATCTGATTTGCTGTTGCGTAGCCAAAATAGAATTCATTTGAGCCCGGTGTGAATGATTCGACGCCGATGCCGAAGACTTTTGACTCAACGCAGTCGATATTGTATTTTGGATCGATCTTCTCCTCGAAAATCTGATCATATGAGTCTTTTAATCTAGCTCTATATGCGAGTCTGTCGTATGGAATGTCTTTCATACCATCTGGTACCCAGAAATTTGTGCAGCATGTGATGCCGAGTTCTTTTCCGAAATACTCAGCGACTTTTCTAGAACGCTTGCAGTGCTCAATCCAGAAATCGCGTGTAGCTTTGTCAGGTGATGAGAGAGTGAAACCGCCATTGACCTGAGGTCTTCCGAAGCATGTTGGATTAAAATCCAAACCAACTCCGACTTTCTTTGCCCAGTCAACCCAGCCTGAGAAATGCTTTGGTTCAATCTTATCGAGTTCAACGATTTCGTCGCCATCCTGATAGATTGCGTGAATGTTAATGCTATATTTGCCTGGGAGGAGACTCAATGCCTCTTCGAGGTCCGCTTTGACTTCCGCAGCGTTTCTTGCTCTTCCAGGGTAGTTTCCGGTTGTCTGGATACCTCCTGAAACTGCGTCGCTTGATAAGAATCCGACGACGTCATCCGCCTGCCAGCAGTGGAGAGAGATTCTCACCTTTTTGAGATTCTCGATTGCCTCGTCTGTGTTGATGCCGAGTTTTGCATACTCTTCTTTGACGAGGGCGTATTTTTTCTCTAAATCAGTCATTTGTGACCTCCTTATAATGTCTATATTGCTCGTTGTAGTTTCTTTGTGGTTTGAAGACCGGGAATTGCTTTCCTTTTGCTAATGCAATTCTTGCTTCATCGAGACTCTTGAATGCGCCTAAGCCTATCAATTGGGCTAAACAGTTTCCCGCAACCGTTGCTTCGCCTTCTCCAAGAGTGACTTCTATTCCAAGGACATCTGCGACAATCTGATTGAGAGTGGTGGCTTTTGCACCTCCTCCAATGATGACGAGCTTTTGGTATTTCTTGCCTGTTATCTTTTCAAGATTCTCGATTTCGTCTTTGTATTTGAATGCCATGGATTCATAGACCGAACGAACTATCTGTCCGATGGTCAAATCCTTTTGGGCTTGTTTTGTCTTACTTAAGTAAGCGTAATACTTAGACAACATATCTCCAGGTTTCTGGAAATACTCATCGTTAACGTCGATGAAGATGTTGTTGTCTTTTACTTTGAATGCCTCGTCCTGCATCTCCTGGAATGAGAGATTTGGAATATCTTTCAAGAAATCCTTCCTGAGCTCCTGAACGATGAAGAGGCCCATGATGTTCTTCAGGAAACGGAATGTGTGCTCAAGGCCTATTTCGTTCGTGAAGTTCGATTCGAATGATTTCTCCGTAATTATCGGATTGAGGTTCTCTACGCCTAGAAGTGACCATGTGCCAGATGACAGGTACGCAGACGTGTCATCTAATTTTATTGAGGCGACCGCGGACGCAGTATCGTGTGACCCGCACGTGACAACTGGAACGCTATATATCCCAAGCTCATCCACAAGTTCTTTCTTGATCGATCCAATTTTTGTTGAAGGCATCAATAACTGTGGGAACTTGTCTTTAGACAATCCAATTTGCTTTAGAAGAACTTCAGAGATGCTTCTTGTTTTTGGATTATATAAAGCTGCTGTGCTTAAGTTTGTTAATTCGATTCCCTTAACTCCGGTCAAGAAGTAATTGATGTAGTCAGGAATCATGAGGATGCAATCAAAATCAACGCCTTCTTGCACATCCTTTCTTAATTGATACACCGTGTTGAAAGGAAGGTTTTGGATTCCGGTTTCGTCGTATATCTCTTTATAGGAGTGCTCGCTGAGGTATTCTTTCTGTGATTCGATGTTTCTCTCATCTCTATAGGCAAAAGGAATTCTCACTAATTCATCGTTTTTGATTAGGCAATAGTCGCAGCCCCAAGTATCTACGCTCAATGACGCGATGTCTTTGTGCGATGACAATGTGACCTTGAGACCTTCTCTAATGTGTGAAAGCAATTCTTGAAGATCCCAATGGAGATGTCCATTAATCATTTTCTGTCCATTTGGGAATCTATATGTTTCGCTGGACACAAAAGAATCACTATAATCCGTGACAATGAATCTTCCTGACGATGCGCCTATGTCGATTGATAATACCTTCATAAAAAATGTGAACAGAATTTGTTTCTGGCTTGTAACTATAAATAGTTGTTGCTCAAATGATGGGAGAATATTAAATAAACTGCAAGAAAATTGCTTGTTATGTTTAAAATGTTGACTTACAAACGCTAAAACTTAGCTCAAATGAGCAAAATGAACATTATTCTTTCATTTAGACGCTCGTGTGTATAAAATGTGAAATCAAGGAGAGGAACTATGCCAACATACTCAAGAAGACAAGAAATTTTAGCCTACATCAAGGAACATAGACGTGCTACCGTTGCTGAGTTAGCGACCAATTTGTATTGTTCTGAAGCAACCATCAGAAGAGACCTAAGTAGCCTCGAGTTCCAAAGATTCGTAAAGCGAGTTCATGGTGCTGCGGTTATCGTTGAGGATTCCGAAGTCACATCAACTACATTCCGCGAGACGAGAAACGTTGAGGAAAAAGAAGAAGTCGCTAAGTTGACGCTAAGCAAAATCCCGCCGTTTAGAACGTTGTTTATCGACAATTCATCAACTGCGCTTACTTTAGTAAAGCATATGGATTTATCAAATAAAGAGGTGTTCACAAACAGCTTATCCGCTTTGGCGTATTTAGGTAAAAGCGAGAAAATTACCCTCAATATTCCTGGCGGCCAGGCAAGATACGATATGAATGAGATAACCGGTCCAAAAGTCATCGAGGACATGAAGAATATTCGCGTCGATGTCGCTATTGTCTCCTGTGGTTCGTTCTGTGAAGATGGCACATATGAGGCTTCATCTGTCACCGCACTTATCAAGAGATGCGTATTGGTTAACGCAAGATATTCAATCTGCATATTCGATAAGTCCAAATTGTCAAAATCATCAACATATAAAGTGGTGCGTCCAGAAGACTTTGACCTTATCGTAACCGACGCTCACAGCGAAGATATGAAGGTTTTCTTTGATAAGGGTTGCAATATTGTTTGCAAATAGGGCATATCTTTCTAAAATTATTCCGAGGATAAATTTATGAATTACAACAAATATTTTGATCACACTTTATTGAAAGCAGACGCATCTCTAGCTGACGTTCAGAAACTCTGCGAAGAAGCAAAGAAATATGACTTTATGTCAGTCTGCGTAAACCCATTCTATGTTCCAGTCGCCAAGAAGCTTTTAGCTGGCTCAACAGTTAAAGTTTGCACTGTCATTGGATTCCCTCTTGGACAGATGTCTCCTGCAGCAAAGGTTGCAGAAGCAAAAGACGCTGTTGCAATGGGCGCTGACGAAGTTGACATGGTCCAGAATGTCGCAATGGCTAAATCCGGCGATTACGAGTTCGTTGAGAAAGAGATTAGAGCGGTTAGAGAGGCGGTCGGAAACAAGACGCTCAAAGTCATTTTAGAGACTTGTTATTTAAACGAAGACCAGATCAGATGTTCCTGCATCGCTGCTGTTAGAGCAGGCGCTGACTTTGTCAAAACCTCAACCGGATTCGGAAAAGGCGGAGCAAAAGCCGAGGATATCAATCTCATGAGACGCACAGTTGGACCAAACGTTGGAGTTAAGGCTTCTGGCGGCATCCATTCAAAAGATGACATGATGGCCATGATAAAGAATGGCGCATCAAGAATCGGTGCATCAGCTTCCGTCCAAATCATGGAAGAACTCGCTGAATAAGTTCATAGACGCAAGATTAGGGGTAAAAAAGCCCCTTTTTCTTATCTTTTGTATAAAAGTTTCATTATCTATTTGCAAAAGTGGTGGTCTATCCATAAAATATACACGCTGTTTGCAGGAAGGAAGTGAGTATCCATGGCAATTAAAACTGTTATCCGCGAAGGCGAATCCCTCGACGACGGATTAAAGAGATGGAAGCGTTCTGTCAATAAGAGCGGCGTACTTCTTGAATGCCGTAAACGTGAGTTCTACTTAAAGACAGGACTTAAGAGAAAACAGAAGTCAGAAATGGCTCGCCGCAAAAAGTGGTAAAAATTAACCCTCATTTATGAGGGTTTTTATTTTGTTGGTAAAAAATACGAAAAATCCCGCTATTAGTTAGTATGAGGGATTTTATTTTTCAAGGCGACGAACATAGCTGCGGCTACGCCTGTTTACGAATGTTCATCATATTAAAAAGGAGGAACAAAGACTTCAGAAATTTGACGATTCTGAAAAGGCCTCCGTACTCTCTTTACGATCTCCAAGAATGCGCAAAGGCGTCTGGAATGAATCTGAGTTTCAAAAAGGCTGAAAACCTTGAGAGTCTAAAGGACAATCTCGTTTTTCCGTTGCTTTTGGTCTTAAAAGAGGGTGATCAGAGCCACATGGTTCTTCTTAAGAAGTCAAAGAAAGGGAAGTTCCTTATCTATGATCCTGCTCGCGGAAAGGATTGGATTAAGCAGGATGTAATCATTGGTAAGTGGACCGGCATCTTTGGCGATGGGGAAGTGGTTGAGGAAAGAGAATGCAATTGCCCGAAAGCGGATAGGCCGGACAGTTGGTATTACGTTTCTTCAGCGGCATGTCTGACGTTTGGCATTGCTTTTTTGGGCTTAGGATTCTTTTTTCTAAACAAAGATGGGAATTTTCTTGTTCCGGTAATCGCTTTTGCGTCGTATGCATTACTGGAGGTCTTGAGAAAAAGACTGGCCTTGTTCTTCATGAAAAAATTCGACGATAAATGCCTGCCGTATCTCGAAATGAGCGAAGCCGAGTATTTGGAGAAGGACTTCAAGCAATACCAATTATATAAGAAAGATGTCTTTTCAGATTTCGTCATTATGTTGGCGTCTTTGTTGCTGGTTGGTTCGCTAGGAACGCTTATAGGAATAAACTCGCCGTCGTTCTTTATATCGCTTGCGGGTCTCATATCCTATCAGATTATCCAAACCGTATTCATGGGGCGAAACATTAAGAAGCAGGAGAGGTGTTTAGAAGAAGACGAAAGGATGGTTATCAAAGATAAGTTAAATAATCTCGACACCGTCAAAGCCGTTCAGGAAAAAGCCTATTCAATCTCAAACCAACTCGATTTCCAAAGAACTCTAGAGATGGTTGTGATGCTTTTCTTATCATTGATTCCGTTTGTTGTCAGCGAGAATTTCTCACTCAATTATTATTTGCTTCATTTCTTTTCGCTGACAGCCTTAAATTCGTCAATTCATGAGGTGGTTGAATACCATTTGAGAATAGGGGATAGACAAAAGAATAAGGATTACTTCCTTAACTTCATCAAGAAATGATATACTAACCACATGGAAATTATCTTTGATTCTCCATTTGGAGAAGAATACGACTGGTTAGAAGCCAGATATACAGCAATTGCTGAGACAGCATTTAAAATGCTCAACATCAAAAAGAACTACGAGATTGACGTTTCTTTAGTTGATGATGAAACGATTCATGAAATTAATCGTGATTATCGTGGGGTTGATAGAGTGACAGACGTCATTTCATTCGCCTTCAACGATGATAAAGACCCGAAAAACGCGATAAACGATGATAACGCGATGGTCATGCTAGGGGAGATTCTCATCTCATTGCCTCAGGCCATAAGACAGGCTGATGAAATCGGAAACAGCAAGGAGAGGGAATTGTCTTTCTTATTCACTCACGGATTATTGCATCTTCTAGGCTATGACCACATGAAAAAAGAAGACGAAGAGATAATGTTCCCGCTACAGGAAAAGATCCTCAACGAAGTAGGAGAAGCGCATGAATAAAAACGAGTTACTAAAAATAGCAAGAGAGGCTAGAGAGCTCTCTTACTCTCCATACTCGCATTTTGCGGTTGGCGCTGCGCTTGAATGCACTGATGGAAGCATCTATCAGGGCGCTAACATAGAAAACGCTTCTTATCCGCTTGCAATGTGCGCTGAAAGAAACGCGGTATATAACGCCATGATGGACGGAAAGACAAAAGACGACTTTGTCGCTCTTGCAATCGTTGCGGACACGGAAAGGCCATGCAGTCCATGCGGGGCTTGCCGTCAAGTTTTGAGTGAGCTTTACCCTGAAGACGCACCAATTTACTTAGGCAATTTAGAAGGCGATGTTAAAGAAACAACAATCGCCGAGCTTTTGCCATTCGCATTCGATGGAGAAGATTTATGAAATCAGGATTTTGCGCAATACTCGGCCGTCCAAATGTCGGCAAATCAACATTAATCAACGCATTACTTTCTAAGAAAGTATCTATTGTTGCACCTAAAGCCCAGACAACCCGTGACGATATAATGGGCATCTATAATGAAAAGGGGCTTCAGATTGTTTTTATCGACACTCCTGGAATGTTTGAAGGACAAGAAGCCCTTTATAAGATGATGAACAAATCTGCACGTCGTTCCATCTCGGATATCGATGTTATTTTGTATATCATTGATTCGACAATCAGGGGATATGAACATGACGACAAGATCCTCTCATCCATCAAGACCGATAGGCCAATTTACGTTGTATTCAATAAAATTGATGATGTAACCGCTCCTCAGATGGAAGAGTTAACAAAGCATTATGCTGAACTTTTTCCAACTTATAAGCAGATTCAGATTTCTGCGTTAACAAACTTCGGTCTAAAGGACATTAAAAACGAAGTGGCATCCCATCTGCAGGAAGGTCCAGCGTATTTCCCTGAAGAACAGTTGACCGACAAGGACCCAAAGTTCATGGCCAAGGAAGTCATCAGAGAGAAGATCCTCCATTTCTTAAAGCAGGAAGTTCCTCATCAATGCGCTGTCTTGATTACGGGTTTTGAAGAAAAAGCTAATAACGGATTGAAGATTGAAGCAACAATCGTCACCGAAAAAGAAAAACAGAAAGCCATCGTCATCGGACGTGGTGGAGAGATGATTAAGAAAATCTCAATGGCTGCTAGACATGACCTTGAGAGAATGTGGAAGAAACACGTTACTCTAGTTTGTGAAGTCGAATGCATGCCAGATTGGAGAAATTCTCCAAACAAACTCATGAAACTCGGGTATGGCGACGAGCAAGACGAATATTCAGACGATTGATGGATACGTTATTCGTATCTCACCCTATAAAGAAAACGACGCGATGGTCACGGTCTTGACAGCTGATGGCATCCGTTCCTTTTCGGCACGAGGGGTTTTGAAACAAACTAGCAAAAACTACGCCAGCGTCCAGCCTCTTTATTATTCGCGTTTCTCATTAAGCGTCTCCGCTAGTGGGGGTTCTTCGCTTAAAGAAGGAATGATTCTTCAATATGTGGACGGGAAAAGCGATTTTGAAAGGCTTGCCGCAATTTCTTTCATCCTTGAACTCACCCAAAAAATGATTGAGGGAGAAGAACATAAAACCAAATACGCTCTGTTAGATGGCGCCATGAAGGCCCTCAACAGCGGTTTTGACCCATTGACCATTTGCATGATTTATTTCGCTGGCCTCTTGAATGTTGAAGGATATGGCCCAAATATCGATGAATGCGCAGTGTGTGGAGAAAAACACAACATAGTTGGATTCGCGTTTAAGGACGGAGGTTTTCTTTGCCAGCAACACATTGAATCCGAGTATTACCGCAAGGCATCTAGAGAACTTAAAATCATCAGATACGCCTTCATGGTCGGTCCTGAAAACTATACAAGAATTGCCTTCGAAAAGAAGGAGTGCCTTTCTTTAATTAGAGATATGGCCGATCATTTAGAAACGCTAACGAACACAAAGCTCAATTCCTTGCTTTTGTTATCAAAAGCCTAGTACCCTTAAAATTGGTTGACAAAAAGTAGACCTCATAATAATATTATGCGGTATTTTGAGGAAGGGCAGTCGCTTTAAACATCTTAAGGCGGTGCTCATTTTTCTTCAAAAAGGGAGGAAAAAATATATGGCAAGTAAGTACTCATTCGAGAAAATTACTTCACATCTCGTTCAGACTGGATATGTTTATCCAGGATCACAAATCTATGGCGGATTATCCAACTCTTGGGACTTCGGACCTTTGGGATCTGAGCTCAAGAAGAATATCAAAGGCGCTTGGTGGAAGAGATTCGTTCAGGAATCACCTACAAACGTCGGAATCGACGCAGCTATTCTCATGAACCCAAGGGTTTGGGAGGCTACAGGTCACGTCTCAACATTCAACGACCCAATGTGCGATTGCAAGGCTTGCAAAGCAAGACATCGTGCAGATAACCTTATCAAAGGCCAGTACCCAGATGCAGACACAGATGCAATGACATTCGAAGAGATGGATGCATTCATCCAGTCTCATGACATGGTTTGCCCACAGTGCGGCAAGAAGGAATTTACACCAATCCGTAAGTTCAACATGATGTTCAAGACACATATCGGCGTCACCGATGACTCATCTTCAACAGTTTACTTAAGACCAGAGACTGCGCAGGGCGTCTTCGTCAACTTCAAGAACGTTCAGCGTTCAACAAGAAAGAAAGTTCCATTCGGCATCTGCAACATGGGCAAGTCTTTCAGAAATGAAATCACTCCAGGAAACTTCATTTTCCGTGTTCGTGAATTCGAGCAGCTTGAAATGGAATTCTTCTGCAAGCCAGGCACAGACCTTGAGTGGTTCGCATATTGGAAAGATTTCTGCTTAAGATTCGTCGAATCCCTCGGACCTAAAGCAGAAAACTTAAGATTCAGAGACCACGAACCTGCTGAATTGGCATTCTACTCAAAAGCCACAACAGACGTCGAATATGATTTCCCTAACCTCGGTTGGGGCGAAATCCTTGGCGTTGCAGATAGAACTGATTACGACTTAGGCCGTCACCAGGATTTCTCAAAGGAAGATTTAACATATTTCGATCCAGAGACAAACGAGAGATACCTCCCTTATGTCATCGAACCTTCCATGGGCGTTGAGAGATTGATGCTCATGACAATGGTCGACGCATATGACGAGCAGGAGCTTGAAGGTGGAGACGTTAGAACAGTCATGCACTTATTGCCTTCATTAGCACCTTATAAAGCGGCAGTCTTACCACTCTCAAAGAAATTAAGTGATAAGGCTGACGAAGTCATCGCTCTTCTCAACAAGAGATTCTCTATCACAAGCGATATGACAGGCTCAATCGGCAAGAGATATAGAAGACAAGATGAGATCGGTACTCCATACTGCATCACCGTCGATTTCGAGACTCTTGAAGATAACGCAGTCACAATCAGAGACAGAGACACAATGGAACAGATTCGTTTACCAATCGCTGATTTAGTCGCTTGGTTAGACGAGAAGTGCTTCTATTAATCCAAAAAACCTAAAACGAATTTAAGAAAGGAGGGGTAAACATGGATAAAGACCTTGTGGACAAAATACTTCATGAAGCGGATATCGTGTCTACCATCTCCGCTTATATACCGGTCATCAACAAGGGAAGGGGATACGTCGCCGTTTGCCCATTCCATGATGATAAGCATCCTTCAATGTCCATTTCGAAGGATAAACAAATATTCAAATGCTTTGCCTGCAACACATCAGGCAACTCAATCACATTCGTCCAACAATACGAGAAAATAGGGTTTGAAGAGGCGGCAAAGAAAGTCGCTGACATGATCGGCCTTGTCGATGAAAGACTTTATAAAAAGACCAGAAACGATACGATTGACCCAAGCCTCAAACCTTACTACGCCTGCATCAATGACCTTCAGCAATATTATCAATATGGTTTAACAATTGCCGAAGGCAAAGAGGCAATGGATTATCTAGCTTCACGTAATATAGACGCTAATCAAATAGCTAAATATGGAATTGGTTATTCTCCGCTCGATGGTAAAAAGACCATTCAGTATTTAAGAGCCAAAGGTCACTCCCTTCATACGATCGAGGGAATCGGCATCACTTTAGTTAGGAATGCCGAAAACGCCTCTGACTCTAACGCAGGGCGCGTAATGTTCCCTTTGAAGAACGCCGATGGACAAGTGGTGGGATTCTCAGCTAGAAGAATAAAAAAAGACGATACGGCCAAATACATAAACTCGCCAGAGACGACCATATTCCACAAAGGAAACGTGCTCTATAACTATTCAGAGGCGAAAAGAAGTGCTAGAAAAGATGGGTACATATACCTTCTTGAAGGCTTCATGGATGTCATGGCTTTAGAAAAGGCTGGCATCAGTTCTGCCGTGGCAATCATGGGAACCTCTCTCACATCTGAGCACATCAAGATGCTTAGAAAGCTCGGGTGCGAGATCAGGGTATGCCTCGATGGTGACGGTCCAGGCCAAGAAGGAATGATGAAAATCACGACTCTTCTCACCAAAGCCGGTCTGACGTTTAGACTTGTCTCCTATGGAGATGACTTGAGAGATCCTGATGATATTCTTCAGGAAAGTGGGCCAGAGGCTCTTCGTTCAAGAATGGAAAACTTGATTGATGCCTTTGATTTCCAACTTAACTATTACACGAATACAAAGCCGCTTAAGACGCTTGATGATAAAAAGAAGGTTCTGTTCTATTTCCTAGATTATTTAAGGGATATGGAATCGGGCATTATCCGAGATAACTATATCGCCAAGCTCTCTAAGGCAACGGGCTTTGAGATGAGCGTCATAAGAGAAAAAGCCAATGCAAAACGCGTTACTCAGGCCGATCAAGAAGAAACCGTAATCTCCGTTGACCAAGTTGAGAACGAGATTCTCCATCCAGAGCAGACAATAAGAAAAAGGCTTCTTATCGCTGAACGAGAAATGCTCTTCTACATGCTTAGCAGCGTGGATGCCGTCAAGTATTTCGAGAAGAACATCGACTCGTTCTATTACGCAACATATAACTCAATCGCAAATTTCGTCATGGAATATGTGGATGAGAACCAAAAAACAGTAAATGTATCATCGCTGATCGGTGAGATCTCCAATAGAGGTGGAGATAACATCGAAGAGTTGATATCTAAAGTCTCTGAAGTATCAGAAGACACTATTCATCCTCCGCTCACCAAAGGTGATTATACTCTGTTTGAAAATTGCGCTATCGCAATCAAAGAAGAGAAAGACAAGATTCACGACAAAAAGAAAACGAGTGAAGCATTGCCTGGAAAAACCTTAGATGAGCAAAAAGCCTTAATTGCCGAATACGCTCTTAGGCAGAAGGCTAGAAACGACAAAAAGAGCAAGAAAAAGAAATAAAGGGAGGTCCAAAAATGGGAAGAAAACCAAAAATCGCAGATGAAGTAGTCGAAGAAAAGAAGACTAAGAAGACAGCTGCAAAAGATGCCAAGAAGCCTACAAAAGCCAAAAAGGAAGACGATATCTCCATCGATGATTCAGATGAGGAAATCGTAAACGCATATGAAGGCGTTAAGAAAGACCTTTTAGCTAAAGCAAAGAAAAACGGAAACCACATGGATATGGATGACGTCTTTGACGCCTTCCAGCGCTTCGACCTTTCAGATGACGTCATGGATGAAATCATGACATACTTCAAAGAGAACGGAGTCGAAGTCATCGGCGAAGAAGAAGACAATCCAGACGCTGAACCAGATGGACCAAGCGAAGAGGACATGTTAGCAGATGGCGCTGATGATGATTTCGACGATGAGATCGACGATGAAGAAGCTGCGGAAGTTGCTGACATCGAAGACTTCTCGAAGATTCAGTCAGGCGACGTTAAAGTCAATGACTCAGTCAAGATGTACTTAAAGGACATCGGTGCATTCCATTTGCTTTCAGCAAAAGAAGAGACTGAACTCGCCAAGAGAATCGCAGATGGCGACCAGGACGCTAAAGATGAGCTCATCAACGCTAACTTACGTTTAGTTATCTCAATCGCTAAACACTATGTTGGTAGAGGTATGCATTTCTTAGATTTAATCGAAGAAGGAAACATGGGTCTTATCAAGGCGGTCGAGAAATTCGACTACACAAAAGGATTCAAGTTCTCAACATACGCAACCTGGTGGATCCGTCAGGCAATCACCCGTGCGATTGCGGATCAAGCTAGAACAATCCGTATCCCAGTCCACATGGTTGAAACAATCAACAAGATGACACGTGTTCAGAGACAGCTCGTCCAGGAATACGGCAGAGACCCAACTCCAGAGGAAATCTCCATTGCCATGAACGGCGAATTAACGCCGGAAAGAATCCGCGAAATCCAGAGAATCGCTCTCGAACCAGTCTCATTAGAGACTCCAATCGGCGAAGAAGATGATTCACACTTAGGCGACTTCGTTGAGGATAAGGATGCTCAGTCACCTCTTGAATACACAACAAAGTCACTCTTGAAAGATGAGCTTTATGACATCATGAAAGACTTGACCGACCGTGAAGAGAGAGTCTTAAGACTCCGTTACGGACTTGATGACAATAGACCACGCACGCTTGAAGAAGTCGGAAAAGAATTCGGCGTTACCCGTGAGCGTATCCGTCAGATCGAAGCAAAGGCTATCCGTAAATTACGTCACCCAACTCGTGCAAAGAGACTTGGCGACTATAGAGAAGCCATCAATAACTCCGGTCCAGACACCCACAACAAATAATTAGAAGACAAGGAGGCAAAGAGCATATGAAGATTTCGAATCGATTAATGGCTGTTGCCTCTTTTGTTGATAAAGGGGCGTTTATCGCCGACATCGGAAGCGACCATGCAACAGTGCCTTTATATCTATACGAAAAAGGGACGATTGCGCATGCCGAGACCGTTGAAAACAA
>JAKSVF010000015.1 GCA_024408235.1 Bacilli bacterium | reverse complement strand
ATGATGAGATTGGAAAAACTATTTCTTTGCAAAAGATTCATGCTTTTTTATTTGAGGGTCTTTATCCTTTTGCAGGTCAAATAAGAACATTGACTATATCAAAAGGTGGATTTATGTTTGCGAACGGAGATTTCTTACCTCAAATACTCCCTAGCGTTGACAAAATGGTAGAAGATACATTTGATCATATTGTCGAAAAATATGTTGAAATGAATATTGCGCATCCATTTATGGAGGGAAACGGAAGAGCAACACGTATCTGGTTAGATTTAATCTTCATCAAGAATATGAAGAAGTGTGTTGATTGGTCACTTATTGATAAAAATGATTATTTTGAAGCAATGAAAGAAAGTCACATCAATGATAGTAAGATTAAAAGGCTTCTTTATGCCGCATTAACAAATGATATCGATAATAGGGAATTGTTCATGAAAGGTATTGATACTTCTTATTATTATGAGGAAGTTTAATAAACATCCTAAAAAGCAGTTGCATACAAAATGCAAGCAACTGAAAATGACTTCATCTGACTCAAAAATTTATGATACTGATTGTTTTACAATCAAAGGACGAGATGCATTACTTGATATTTAACCCTCAATAAAGATAGATGCTAAAAACTAGGTTAAAATGTAATAGTGATTCACTTGATGAACAAAAAAGCGTACCGGTTATATGAAACTAAATTGATTTTAGGTGAAGATATTGGAAAAACTATTCGCTAGATTCTTACTTTGATGAATGAAAAAGGCAAAAGATTTTTGATTTAAATCTTTTATTAATACTCTCTGACATTTCTATGTGTTAACATAAAACATCCGAAAATGGAGGTATTCTTATGCCTAGTAAAAACGATCTGAAGAAAAGCAGAATCAATTTGCTTATAAAAAATATAATATCAATCGGTCTTTTAACCGCTGGCGTCTTGGTTTTATGCGGTTTCTTGGCGATCATTCAAAACGTTAACGCTGAGCGTTCTCAGAGGAGAAGTTCGCAGAGAATTCTCGATGAGGTCGCGGCCACATTAAGAGATGATGATAACGCGGTTAATTCTATATTCGAGGAGTTCAACCAGATAAATCAAACCACACTCGATTCTTTATCCTTATACGTCAATTACATAGACATTCTTGCTCCGCTTAAGAACAGTGAATCAATGACCCCTGAACAAGTTGAACAAGAAATCTCAACTGTCACGGATGAATTAAGCGAGATTTGCGAGAACATTTCGGTAAATGAGATATTCATCGTCCACCAAAATGGAGATATATTGCTCGGAAGCAATTCCGAATACTTGGGAATGAATATTTCTTCCGTTGGCGCGCACGACGCTTTAATCGGTTACGAAAAGAACGCGAATGGCGATGTCATTAGAAATGGAACTTGTTATTTTGATGAGAACGGAAACCCATCATACGCTCCTGTTACACTAGAAACGGTTGAGGCGACTGTATATTTATATTCCTCATTCTTTGGAACCCTCGGTGATGATAGTTACTATGTCTTAACTTATGTTCCATCATCTGTAATCGACACTGAATTAGCGGGCTTGAAGAGCATTGACAACGTTTTATCAGGAATCACCGTCGGTAAATCTGGCTTCTTGTTTGCCGTTGATACCAATGAAGGCATCTTCAAATACTTCAACGATGGACAAGACGTTTTGACAGGCGATAAATATTCGGAATACGGCTTAAGCGATGAGGCCGCCATTAACGATTACTCAGGTTATCAGAAAATCAACAACGTAAGATACTATCTCGTTGCAATGGAATTCAAGTCTGAAACATATGGACAATTCACGGTCGTTGCAGCGGTTGTCAGCCAGCAAGAGATATTGATGAAGAACGTTTTGACAATTCTTTTTAGCTGCGCAGCCTTCATCATGGTTGCGGCAATCGTTGCAAGTTATGGTCTTATCCTTAAGAGAGATATTGCAAACCACATCTTATCTCTAGAAGAGAAACATAGAAGCAATCTCCTGCAGGACACTCGCGGCGGAGTCGTCAAATTCACCGATGAAGAAATCGATGAGCGCACAAAGATAATGATCGATGAGGATATTGAAGGCGGCAATGACAAGAAATTGTCCCGCGTAAACCTCGGTGTTAGAAACGCAAAAGGAGTGCAGAGATACTTCTCTAAATACACTTTCATCAAAATGAGCGCGGTCATTGCGGTCGGATTGATTGCGATATTCGTAATCTCTTTCTTCTCACAGACTTTGCTTGGCTTGAATGACGCAACCTCTGTTTCACAGAGAAGATTAGATGAAATCACATTAACCCTTGAAAAGAACTCAAATAATGCAGAAACAATTCAGCAGTATGTTGATGAGCAGTTCCTGTCAAAAGCGAGACTCATCTCGTACATGTTAGAAGAAACGCCGGAAGTTCTTTCCCTTAATGTTAATGACAAAAACATTCATAGAGTCCTAGATAAAGACGAAAACGGCGATAACATCGAACTTGACCACACCGATTATCCGGGAAGCCCAAGATACGCTATATCAAATTCCCAGGTTCTCCAGGAAATCTGCGACAACAACGCACTCCGCTCTGTTTATATCTATGCGGATGATGGAAGAGTCATGGCAACAAACACGCCATATTGGTATTTCAGATTATCAAAAGATCCAGCTGACCAATCATACCCATTCAACCAGATTCTTGAGGATAAAGTGGATTATTATGTCCAGGAATCAATGGTAAACGAAGTCGATGGCTCAACGGAAAAATACATCGGAACCGAATTCTTCTATTACACGTATTTAGATGGGTCTGACGTACGTCTTGCCAGGGAATCTGAATATAAGGCTTATCTAGATGGTTCTATGGCTAAAGGCGTAATCCGTCGCCATAGATCATTGATTCAGATTGAAGTCGACGAATTCGCTATCGGTGGATTATTCAACACAACAACAATGGATTATGTCTTAAGCAACATGCACGTTTATGGAGATTCATCGTTCTTCATCACGTTCGATAATTCATCCGACCACATCGTCACATATTCCCCATTCAGTGCGATGATTGGCAAAAGTGCAGCTAGCATCGGAATTTCCGAGAATGTATTCATGATGGACGGCACATACAATGGCTTCCAGAAAATCAACGGTGTGAGATATTATCAGACCGTCAAATTGATGGGCGATTATTACATCGCAACAGCTATTCCAACAAATAGCATCTACGAATCTAGAAACGCTATATCTTGGTACACGCTTTTATTCAGCGCCATCTCAATTGTTGCCGCTTCATCCATTTTCACCATCTCATCCGATAAAGCAGATAAGACATATTGCAAAGCTATCAAATACAAGAACCATGGAAACAGCGATGCGAGAGACACATTCGTCTTGAATACCGCTTCTGGTAAAAAGACTAGAACGAAGTCAGCTGCTGCAAGATTCTCTAGAGTAGTGTGGGCTAAAAAGACACCTGAAGAGAAGATTTCATCAGTCTTAATCGCTTACTTAACCGTTGCATCAATCGCAATCCTTGCTCTTCTTATCTACGCATTCAACAACAAAGACACGGATAACATCTTCTCTTACATATTCTCTGGAGTGTGGGAGAGAGGCTTTAACATCTTCGCCATAACGGCATCAATCATGATTATGATCGTCCTTGTGACCGTCACCAAACTTGTTCACATCTGTGTGCGCAGCTTCTGCGGCACGTTAGGCGCTAGAGTAGAGACGACTGGCAACCTTGTTGTCTCGGTTCTCAAATATGGTGGAGTAATAGGCGGCGTGTTCTATTGCTTATACTTATTTGGATTCAACACCGGCTCACTTCTCACATCGGCGGGAATTCTATCTATCGTTATAGGTCTTGGCGCTCAATCGCTTATAAGCGATATTATCGCCGGTATCTTCATTGTCTTTGAAGGCTCATTCAGAGTTGGAGACATCGTTACAATCGGCGATTTCAGAGGACAGGTTCTTGAAATCGGCCTCAGAACCACCAAGATTGAAGATCCTGCAATGAACATCAAAATCTTCAATAACTCCGCGATTTCCGGCGTCATCAACATGACTAAAGAGGCATCTTATGCCGCAATCGACGTTTCAATCGAATATGGAGAGGATATCGAAAGAGTCGAAAAGGTTCTCAAGAACGCGTTCCCAATGATTAGACGCAAACTCCCAAGCATCACAGATGGACCATTCTATAAAGGCGTTGCAGAACTTGGTGATTCAGCAGTCATATTAAGAATCACGGCCCAGTGTACAGAAAAAGACAGGCTTCAGCTTGCTCGTGACTTGAACCGTGAAATCTTCATATTGTTCGGAAAGAACAACATCAACATCCCATTCCCACAGGTGACTATGTCGTATCTAGATCAGCCTGGCGCCGATGATGAAAAAGAGCCTAAGAAGGATGGTAAATAAGGAGGGCATGAATAATGAAAGAAATTAAGATATTCGGAGATTCATGCTCCGATTTAACCGATGAAATCAGAAAGAAACATGACGTTGTTTCTATTGACCAGACAATCTTTTTCAAGGGAAAGGAGATTTCTGCTGACCCTTGGAAAGATGTTACCCCTCAAGAGCTATATGGCGCATTAAGAGAGGGAAATAGAATTTACACTCTACCTGCAACCGAATACGAAATCAGAAGAAAGTTCACGAAGTATATGAACGACTACGATATCGTGTATGTTGCCGCTTGCGAGAAATTATCAACAACCATCGTTAAGGCGAGAAGAATCGCTGAGGAACTGATGCAAGAGAACGAAGGCGTTAGAATTGAGATCGTCGACTCATTAAACGCCTCCATTGGTCAATTGTTTGTTACCTTAAGGGCATGTCAGCTCCGCGATGAAGGAAAAACCGTTGATGAAATAATCGAAGGCATCAAGCCGATCAGAAAGAAAATCCTCCAGTTCGCAACTGTTGATAACTTAACCTATTTATCAAAAGCCGAAAAAATCAACGCTAGAAGCGCGATGCTCGGAAATCTTTTGAACATTAAGCCAATCCTCATCTCTGATGTTGATGGTAGACAAGTCAGCATGGAATCTGTCAAAGGGAGAGAAAAGAGCCTCCATACAATCGTTGATAGGTTTATTGAGAACGCTGAATTCTCCCCTGAAAACTCGATATATATAATCCATGGCGATGATTTAGACACCGCATTAAAAGTAAAAGAGATGCTCACCGATAGAGGCTGCGTCTGCAAAGAGATTAAGGCGGTCAACGTCGGCCCAGTCATCGGAATCTCAACTGGCCCAGGAATGGTCGGCATATTCGGATACGGAAAAGAAGTAACATTCAAAGGAGCTTAACTTGTTAAACCCGTTATTCGCTCTATTTTTGCCTATGATGCTATCCTTTAGCACCGTTTTAAGCACGCCTTCCACAAGTGAGACTGTTCAGGTAGAAGAGGAGAAGAAAGAAGAGAATAACAACGTTGATGCCGCATTATATGCTTCTGGCGGTCTTTTGGTCGTCGGTGGAGCGGGTTCTATCATCATCTATAACAACAATAAGAATAGAAAGATGAACACCCCAATCGAGGACAAGAAAGAAAAGAGAAACAAAGCAAGTGAAGATTAGTGAGTCAGATGCTCACCATAAGAGCAATTTCACGCCATGGACAAAATTGAAGCAAGAAGACACTTTAAGCAACTTAGAAGAGCGGTGGTTGATAAACAATCGAAGTCTTTCCTCATTCTAGAAAAAGTGTTTCCTTTAATTGAGGATAAGGAAACAATCTGTCTTTATTACCCTCTAAACGATGAAGTTGATACTAAACCACTTATAGAAAAACTTTTGACCATGGGTAAAAAAGTTGGGCTTCCGGCCACGAAAGATGATTCGATTGAATTCTATCTAATCTCATCGCTTAGGAGTCTCAAATCAAATGAAAAACATCGATTTCTTAAAGAACCGATGGAAGATGAAACACAAAAAATCCCTCCAAATGACATTGACGTCATTATTTGTCCTGGCATAGCCTTTGATAAAACTCTCCATAGGCTTGGATATGGTGGTGGTTATTACGACAAATACCTAAAATCCCTAAATTGTCTCAAAATTGGCATTTGCTTCAAAGAACTCTATGCCGATGAAATTCCTTATGAAGCTCACGATGTTCTTATGGACGTTGTAATTGTTGATTGAAGAAATAACCATATATTTAACTGCGATTTTCAAAAGATTATTTACATCTAATCTTTAGATTGTCATTTTTGTAATGATTACATATGGTCAAAATTTAAGCATTAAATCGCAAGAATACGGTGCTTAAGTCACGTATTTCATGGAAGGACTAATTATGAAGAAAACAAACATTCTTTTACTTAGCATGCTGTCCGTTTTAGCTATCACTGGATGCGGTGGTAAAGGCGGAAATGAAAACTCATCAGCTGCTAAGCCAACTGTTGAGCCATTCGTCTTGAATGACCCTGAAGATACAACTCAGTTATCTGAGAACTGCAAGAGATACGTCGATGACATGAGAGCTCAGGAAGAGGCGAACGGTGAAGAGAACAAATATATGCTCGATGGCAATTTGTTCCATCCAACGGATGAAGTTAGAATCGACGCTAAGAATGAAGATGGATCATGGAAATACCGTGACGCCGTAGATTACACGGATGAAGAAAAGAGAATTGAGCAGCAATCCCAAAAATCTGACAAGAGCAAGGGCGTTGCCCTCAGCTTCTCGTTAGTTGAAGGCGTTGGAAATCCAAACGCATCATACACAATCCAGGTTTCAACCGATGATTCATTTAACGATGATGTTATCGAATTATCAGCTGCACCAGATGAAGAAGTAGTATTCAAGAATCTTTTCCAATCAACCGAGTATTATTGGAGAGTTGTTGGAGATGACAAAACCTCACAAGTCAAGAGCTTTGAAACAGCTGACTATCCAAGATGGATCGATGGAGCGGACATGTTCAACATCCGTGACGCGGGTGGATATATGACCTCATCTGGACAGAGAGTTAAACAAGGCCTTATCTATAGAGGTGGCGAAATCACTTCAAAAGCCTTCGGCGGAAACGGCACAATGTCATCAATCAAGCATCAGTTCACCGGAACAGATGAAGCTAAAGACATCTTCAGAAACGTAATGAAGATCGGTAACGAGCTCGATTTAAGAAGAACATCCGACTTGCAGGCTGACAATAACTACAACAGATGCTACTTTGCTGAGAAAGATGAAAATGGACAGGACGATATCGTTTGGACTAATGTCCAGCTCAACTCTTGGGAATCATTCTTAACCAATACCGCTGACATCAGGGCATGCTTTGATGCATTCGCTCACGCTGATGAAAAACCTGTTTATTATCATTGCCACGGTGGTGCGGATAGAACTGGAACATTAGGTTTCTTCTTACTTGGCGCATTGGGCGTATCATATAGTGACATAGTCATTGACTATGAACTTACCTCATACTCATCAATCATCGCACCAACAACAACAAGCGAATCTGACTGCTTGAGACGTCACTATCAGCGTGGTACATACGATCACTGGAATGAATTCATTCCTAATGTCGAAAAAACACAGGGCTGGGACAAATCTAGAACATTGCAGGATAACATCCAGAACTTCCTCGTTAAAGTTGCAGGAGTTCCACAGGCAACACTCGATAGATTTGTCGAAATCATGCTCTGGGACTGATAACTATCAGAAGAAATTAGACGAGCAAACCGCTCGTCTTTTTTATTTATAAATAGATTTATATAGAAAGTATGATATCAACTCTTCGTTTTTAATCGGAAACTCGTTGCCTGAGGACGTTGTTAAAGAAGCGAAACAGGAGTCATGGATTAAATAAGTGGCCCGTTTTCTTACAAAATCGATATAATAACCAATATGAAGATTGATAAAGAAAAATGGGAATGGACTAGAGAACCTTCTAGTTATGTCATCAATGATGACTTCATTGAAATAACGACAGATCCCCATACCGATTTGTGGCAGAGGACTTACTATCATTTTAGGAACGACAACGCGCCCGTTCTCCAAATTAAATCTAAAGAACAGTATTTTTCATTCGTTGTCAAAACGACCTTTGATTCTAAAGTTAGATTCGATCAAAGCGGTGTTGTCATGTACCTCGATTCAGATAACTGGCTTAAGGCTTCTATCGAATATGAAAATGACAAGATTCAGCGCTTAGGGAGCGTCGTCACCAACAATGGTTTCTCAGATTGGGCGACAGTGGATGTTGATGCATCAATTAAATCCATTTGGTTCAGATTATCTAGAAGAGGCTATGATTTCTGCCTTGAAAACTCATTAGATGGCATCAATTGGAAACAAATGAGAATCTGCCATATGTTCAACGTTAAAGAAGAAGTAAGGTTTGGCATCTACGCTTGTAGCCCTGAAGAGTCATCCTTCAAAGCCGCTTTTGAAAATATTGAGCTAACCGATTGCAAATGGTTGGCGCATGTAGGTCAAAAACCAGACGAAGAATGAAAATGTCCGCTTACGCAGCGGACTTTTCTTTTTTCATTCTTATGATTCCTCTTACTATATAGTAAGTGCTTACTCCGATTAAGGCTACGCCAATGAATATCGCGCATGCCATGAAGAAGTTTTCAGGGAGTATAAGGATTATTTGGTCTGTGTCATAATCAAATAGCCAATTGTCTTTGCCAGGGAAGAAAATCTTGTGGAATATAACGAAGGCCTTATCGAAATCTAGAGATACGAGTATTCCTAGAATTGTTGGGATGAGGACACTTGTTATGCCGCTTATTAGATGAACAAGAGGCTTAATCTCGATTATCTTCTTTCTTTTTAATATGTGAGTGGTTCCAACTACGGCTGCTGACACTATCATTACGACCGTGTCCAACGTGAAGAGGCCTCTACAGTCTCTAAAATGTTCCATCCCATCTTGGCTCCAGGCGAGTTTGCCGGTTCCGAACTTCGTATAGAAACAACAATAGTTGAGAACTTCGTTATACGCCTCTACAACATCCTTGAATGTGTATTCTAAGCCGGTATAAGAGTTTAAATCCTGCACGATATGCATTGGGTTGATCAACATGTAGTAGAACGGCCTGAAATATATTGGCAGGGCAATTGAAAAGCTGATTGCGAGCAATATTAAGGCGATTGCGTACACTCCGGTCCAGATGTTTTGAAACAGTTTCTTTTTCATGCCTCGTATTTTACATATTTTGTTTATCAGTGACTACACCAATATCTTTTGGATAGAAAACGGATAACACAATCAACGTTTGAGAAGGCACATAGAAAAGCCACATGCCAACATCACTAAATCTAACTAGAGCGTCGATAAATGAAGATGAATATGAGATATACGATGAAAGGTTATTGAGTCCAACCGATAAATCGCATCCGATAAAGAGTAGAAGTCCTAGAGACATTAAAATGTTTTTCTTTCCGCCTATCCACGAATCAGTCATATTCATTATGAGGTTTGTGAAATAGAATCCAGCAAAATAGGCTGAAACATCATCTATTTTTATTTTTAATAAAATCGACAATATGGCCAAAAATATCGCAGATCGGATTATCAATGAAATCTTCCAATGCTTTGGTTTGAGATAGAGAAAATATATAGCCTGAACAATTATGAAAGAAGAGATACCTAGTGTGTAATTGTCATCTCTTATGAGCAAGAAATAATCGGCAAGCAAAGTACCCGCCATCGCCCCCGTGATAAGAAATCCCTTTTTTGTCTTGAAAGCAAAACAAGAGAAGATGAAACACAAAATGATGCAGCCATACTTAATCCAGGTCGTGTTGTAATTGCCTTTGAGGTCAATGAAGAAGATAGCGATGGTCAATGCCAATTGAATGATGACGAACACTAATAGCGGAATGGTTTTAAGATTTTTTAATCTGCTCATAGTTTTAATCTTAGACACCTTTTAATCGAATAGTCATATTCAATTTTAAATAAATGGCCTGTAATAACGATGATTATATTTTATAGTTAATCCATGAAACATAAGGCAATCTTTCTTTTATTAATAGCATTCGCATCTTTCTCATGCGCAAAAGTGGGAAACCAATCTTCCTCTGAAAATCAATCTTCAATAGAGATAAATGATTCTAAAACGGAAACAATCACGTCGATTTTATCAAGTGATAATGATTCGATTTTATCGAGTATTGAGTCAATAGATAAGTCTTCATCAGAACAGTCCTATATCGATGCGGCCGAACTTAAACTAACAAACAACAATGGAATGAGCGTTACGTTTGATAGAAAAGGCGCAAGGATCCAATCGATAACGATGGATGGTAAGACGATTGGTCAGAACGGCTTTATAGCGGGTAGAGTTGCCAACAGAATCGCAAATGGGTCATTCGAACTAGACGGAATTACCTACGAACTTAACAAAAACGAGGGCAGAAACACGCTTCATGGCGGGTCTAAGGGATTTGGAGAGATTCAATGGAACGTTACAAGTCTTGATGAAAAATCTGTCACATTCGTCCTAAATTCACCAGATGGGGATATGGGTTTCCCTGGAAATATGACCGTAACGACTGAATACGCATTGGATGATGATGGGGAATTGTCTTTTGAGATCAATGCGATATCGGACAAGAAAACCCTATTCAACCCAATAAATCATCTTTATATGAACTTAAACGGTTCAACGAGCGTTTCTAATCACACGTTGTGGATTGATGGAGATAAGTATTTATCAACGGACTCATCAAAGCTGCCGAATGGCACTATTAAGGATGTGAGTGAAAGGCCATCGATAGATTACACGACAAAGAAAACATACCAAAGCGGTAATGACCGTTGCTTGGTCCTAAATGGCGAGGGTTATAGAAAAGTTGCGGAATTAACCGGAAATACGACAGGCTATAAAATGGAACTCTACACAGATCGACCTGCTTTGCAACTTTATGATGACGGCAAGAATATTTGTTTAGAAGCTCAAGATTATATAGATGCCATCCATCACCCTGAATTCCCGTCCATTGTTCTTGAAGCAAATGAGGAATGGCATTCAAAATCTGCCTATCGCTTCAACAAACGGTAAGAATCAATCAAATTCCAATCATGAGAGAATGGAGTTGCGTTTTTGTTTAGGGAATAAGTTTCAGACTTTAGTTTTTCTTTTCAACCCATTCGCCGTACTGTGTTCTTGAAATAACGACTTCCGTCAAAAGACCATCCTGGTAATTATAAGTTTTCGTATAAGAGGACCAAATGTTGGATCTGGCGTCAAATCTATAGAACGTTTCTAATATAATGTTTCCGTCATCGGAGTACAGCCTTTCGACTTTTGTATTTTCCAATGGCGCGCCATCCACACTGCCATATTCGGCCCATTTTTCTTCAAACAAAACATTGCCGTTTTGGTCATATTTGTATTCTTCCATGAGAAATGAATTATATAGCCTTTGGATAAGCCTGCCCTTCTCATCATAAATCTTATAGGAACTTTGTTGAAATAGAAAACTTTCATAAGTAACCGCTCTTAAAACGCCGTCAATATATGTATTTTCTCTTGTGTCGATTAACTTATATTCATCGCTCGAAAGGATATGCGAATATGTCTCGAATTTTACGCAATTTCCCGATTTATCGAAGTAAGAAATATCCTTACCGACGCACACCTCGCTGCTCTCATCGTAAATAAAGTATGTTTCCCTTTCTTTCTCGCCGCTCTCAAAGTAGTCATAGCAATAAATGGAGACCTTTTTTAAAACTTCAGGATCTTCGCGATATCTGTCGACTGTAATCCTAGATATTTTTCCGTTTTCGTCATATTCGTTCTGAGTTATTGTCCCAATCGGTTTATTTCCAAGTTCTCCTGGATCGATTATGTTATTGTAATAGTCTTCTTTGGTACACTGACCCGCATTGTTATATTCGCAAGTAAGCTTTTCTAGTATATTCGTAATCTCACCATTATGCGTCTCAGCGTACAAGTACTCGGTATTGTTGCCATTCATGTCGTATTGCCAAGTCTTTTCGAAGCGAATATTCCAAGTTCCTGATTCTTGATCGAATCTACAATATTTGATTGATAAATTATTACCGTTATGATCTACATCAGTAATTTCCTTGGATGTGTATCCATTTCTAAGATCGTTGTGGATAAATGTTGTTCTGAAGCCTGAAATGGTATTCTCATACACCGTGGATGTATTTACGACCATTATCCATTCCTTTTGTTCCTTGTCCCAAGAAAATGAGTTGGTTTCCGTGAGTCGGCCTTCTGAGTCGAAAGCATATTGATTCCATACCGTTCCAACAAAGACGGTTGCGCCATCTACAACACCGGATGTGTAGCATTTTTCCGTGAGTTTATTTCCTTGGGCATCAAACGATCGCGAGGTCTTTTTTGATGGAATATATGCGCCGTTCTTATATACGAAAATCGCATTTTCGACTTCATTACCGTATGTATCGTATAAAAAAGAAGTCTTTTCGTATGGTGTCATTGCGTTAGTGGAATTATTGATTCTGTATTTAATCAACTCACTAATCTGACCATTTTCGTTGTAAGAGTATGTATGCGTTTCATATGTCTCTTGGGATGGAGATACATTGAGATAATCAAAAGAACCGGAAATCTCTCCGTTCAAATAGGTGTTTTTACGAAACAAAATAAATCGGCCTTCATCATACGTGTATTCGAGGCTGTATGAGATAAGATCCGACTTTTTCTCATAGAGGTTGACGATTTTATATGATGGGACGAACGATTTTGAAGTATTGTCAAAAAGGTAATAAACACTTTCAAAGAGCCTCTCTAAATCCTTGCGTTCGTACTTATATTCAGTTTTATCGTATCCGACATAAACCTTGAGACGGTCATCAAATTTGTAGTTTTCTATAGAAACGGTTTTCCCGTTTTTGAAAGTCTTGATGGTTCGACTATATTCGGTTCTGCCGAAAGAATCATTGGTCCTCCTGTTTTCGAAGGCGATATCCTGATTCTCGTATTTGATAATAATGGTTCCATTTTCTTCGTTTTCGACATTAAATGTTTTCGATTGGTCTACTCCGTAGAAAAGTGGGTCGTTGAAATTGTAGATATTGATTTCTTTTGTTGACCCGTTTGAGAAAAATATCAAATAAAGCCACTCGCTCTTTTGCTCCACGGACATTATCTCGTATTCTTGCTCATCTTCAGTAAGAATGGTGCTTAACCAATCTTCGTATTCAAGAATTCCGCCCAATTCTATATAAATATTAAAATATTCTTTCAGAATCTTGTTTTTCTCGGCAACAGAAGCGGATGTCTCGCTAATGGATTCTATATTTTCTTGAGATGATAGAATTGGTTCATAATCGCTCGAGCTTACCTCCACGGATTCCTCAGAATCGTGGCTTGGAAGAACGGACGAATCGATAATAGACTCGGTATTTTCGAGTGATGATAAATTCGAAATACTACTTTTTATAGCCGATACATTGTTACCGCATGCGGATAAAATGATTGTGAGGTCGAGAACTAAAAGTAAAAATTTGTTTTTCATAAGTCGTCTCCAATTTACGGAATGAGAGTTACTGCTTCTATAGAAATGTCTTCTTCCGAAAATGTAATATTACCCAATTCTCCGTCCGACGGGAGAACGTAAAATGTTGTAATCTGGTCTGGCAATGCTATTTTAAGACTCGAATCAGACAATGCAAAGGATAAATGTTCGCCGTATTCATCCAAAACTTGAATTGAATTTAATTGATCATTAACAACATTGATATTAATCAAAATACTATCTACCGAAAATGTAGACGAATCAATGAACGCCGATAATTCAGCAAAATACTCAACAGAATAATAGAAACCAACGATCCCTTCGCCTGAAACTAGGAATCCCGGATTAGAATCCGCGCCTGCAAACAACGTTATTACATGTATGTAGTCGTCGTTTTGAAATGCGTTAAAAGCAAGGGATGCCTTATACGGTTGGCCATCCGCATATTTTTGCACCTTAACGTACGGCAAATATACATCCCAGTCGTTCGAAACGAGCACATCTGAAAGAATATTTTCGTCAATAATAATTTCTAAATCATTGTTTAACGGGAAAGGCAGGTGCCCAATGGAAGCATCCTTGATTTTGCTTATACTTCTGATTTCGCTACATCCATAAAATGCATAATCGCCGATGAGTGAGACGTTTGCTTCAATGTCGATTGCTTCGATGCCAGGCCTGTTTTCGAATATTCTCTGCCCGATTTTTTCTATAGCTCTCAGCGAATTTGAATCTTCATCATAATAAACATTCGGAATAACGATTTTCGAAAGAGGCAAGAAGTTTGCGCTAATTATCTCGCCATCAGTGCAGTTATAAGATACGGAGGAAACAGCATTTCCGGAGTTAAGTCGTAAAGACGTTGAATTACCACTTCTTTCGAAGATTTCAATGGAATCGGCAGTTTGAAATAATATATTTTTAATTTGAAGAGGCGATAACCCATTATTCAAAGCCTTCATCATTGCAACAGTGCCTGTCACCAATGGAGCGGCCATTGAAGTCCCACTGTTTATGGCGCCGAAACCAGGATTTTGGCCAGAAACGGCGCTAAATGTGTTCTTTCCAGGCGCATAAATATCTACGTATTCCCCATAATTTGAGGACAAGTAATCCCTATAATCGCTACCGTCTGGTCCAAAGCACGCTCTTTGATCATTAAGATCGGTAGCTCCAACGGAAATGATGTTATCGTACTGGTAGGCGGCAGGCAAGAATTCGCTCGCTATGTTATGGGATATGTTTCCTGCAGCGGCAACGATGACTCCTGGATATTCACTAATGGCCTCGCGCAATGCATTTGAATCATAACAATAACCGCTAAAATTCAAAATGTTAATTCCATTATTCTTTGCGTAATCGATTGCTTGGGGCAGAGTATCCGGACGGTAGTTTCCATGATCGTCAAAAACTTTAAGGGATACAAGTTTTATATTTGAATATGAAGCGACGCCGATACACTGGCCTTCGGCTGTCAATCCGGCGATTGTGCCTGCGACATGTGTTCCATGGCCGCAATAATCCTCTAAAGAAGTTTCTCCAATTAATGGCGGTAAATCGCTTCTTACAAAATCCCTTGATAATGTTCGGTCTACTACAGATGACAAGTACGGATTAGATATATCAATCCCAGAATCGCAAACACCGATAAGGATTTCGTTTTGTGTAGATGAAAACTGCCAAGCTAAATCGGCATTGATTTTTTCAAGGCCCCAAACTGGATTAATACTATCCGATGATGCAACTGAATATATAGACTGAGTATTTGTACTTAAAAGATGGCCGGTCTTTTTGCCAATAGAGCAAACGTTGGTGCTCAAAGATAAAACAATAGAAATAATTATATGGATTAAATTCATATGTTCAGTATAACAAAAATAGGTAGATTGGAAAGTTCTTAAATTGCAAATGGGCCTTTTTTTCAAAGACACGCTAAATTTAATTTATATTGCGTGTGTGCTCTTGGGCAGCTAGAGCGATTCCCTTTTCTATTTTTTCTTTTATCTCTTCTGGAGTGTCGACGCATCCATGAAGAATCCAGTCATATGTAACACCAAAATACATGCCAACAAGCAAGTCTCTAGTGTATCTTAGCGATTCGTCTTCATCCGACTTTAAGCCAAAAATTTTATAAAGTATCTTGAATAGGACACTGATTAAGTCCTGGCGTCCTAAAATCATCATGTATTGTTTGTGGTTATGGAGATGAACAAAGAATTGATAACCCTCATTCTCTTTAACTTCATCCAGGTGTGCTTCTTTGTATTCAAGCCATCTTTTTACGCCTATGTAGATGATCATTTCATCTTTGTTGTTCGTGAAATGGCGATAGTATGTCGTTCTTCCGAAACCCGCAGCATCGCAAATCTCTGTGATTGTGATGTCGCCTTTTGGCTTTTTCTGCAGCAACTTCATATAAGCGGTGCAGAAACATTCTTTGATGAATTCGTTCGATTGGTTCTTGTGACGCATAAAAAACCTCTTCCGTAATATTACTAGAAGAGGCGAAAAGAACAAGTGTTTCTTTCTAAAGTTCGAAATGTGTTGAGAACTTCTTCAATAACGGTGGGAACTCAAAGCATTTATCTAACATCTTTATAAATAAAGAAATAATGAATCCGTTCAACACAACTAGAACCACGGTTCCCCATCCAATGCCTTCTACGCCATGGAAGAAAATGAGTGAAAGCACTAGTGCAATCACTAGATATGAAGCGTCAAAAATATATTTTGGGATAGCAAACTGACAGTTGAATCTCTTCGCGGCTCCTCTTGGAAATGTGTCTACGACCTGAGGGAAAATGTAGGTCTTATTGAATAGAGCGATAGAGAAAGAGCAAAGAACCATTCCCAATACGAAATACAGAATCCTTAAATAAATGTTCATTGAACCGGGGATCGTAACGCTAGGATTGAACAACGGGATTAGTCTAAATAGATCGAGAACGCCACCGTAGAATAAGCATGTGAAGAAACTGGAGAGATAAGACCAGTGAATCCTTTTCATCATTATGCAGAAGATAACAAAGAGGATTGCCTGAGTAACATATTCCCACTGACCAAAAGTCAACACAGGGAATTTGATACTCAAAATGTAGGCAGGGGCGACGACCATCGAGACACCGAAATCGCAGGCCGTAGCAAAACAAACAGCAACAGCGAGTATGACAGTTGCGAGGACATAAGCTATTTCGTTCGGGATTTTTATTTTCTTCATGACTAAAAGATATCAAATCATTCTCTGTCTTTCACTCTAGTAGCGCTTTCAAAGAATGTCATGATTGCTGACTATATTTCTCAAGAACTCATTTGCCGAGATATTAGACATGAGACAGGATATGTTCATGAAAATTAAAGATTCATCCTTTAATGCTATTGAGCCGAAAAAGAGAGAGAAAATAGCTCCAAAAAAGCAGAGCAAACTGTTAAAAGGCTTGATTAATCTGATATCAAAAGGGGATTTCAAAAAGACTGAATTCAAATATGTTTGGACAAGTGGACAAGACATACAAATTAATCAACCATGTCTGATCCTTATGAATCATTCTAGCTTCATTGATTTGGAAATCCTTTTCAGCATCTTTAAGGATAGAAAATTCAACATCGTTACAACCGACGATGCATTTATCGGGAAAGATTGGCTACTTAGAAAACTCGGTTGATTCCCCGCTTTGAAATTCCAGAATGATGTGCCTCTAATTCTTGATATGAAACACGTCATTCAAAAATTGAAAAGCTCAGTAGTTTTGTTCCCTGAAGCATCATATTCTTTTGATGGTACAGCTACACCGTTGCCTGATAGCATACCTGGGTTAATCAAATATCTTAAAGTACCTGTTCTCATGGTTAGAACTCACGGTGCTTTCTTAAGGGATCCTCTTTACAACAATCTGCAGGTTCGAGATGTAAAAGTGAGTTGTGAGATATCCTGCATTATAACAAATGAGCAATTATCACTTCCAAAGGAAGAAATAACCACTATCATAAACAAACAATTCGAATTCGATAATTTTAAAGAACAGCAGAATAACGGGATGATTATAGATGAGCCATTCCGTGCAGATTATCTGAATAGAGTTCTTTATAAGTGTCCGCATTGTGGCGTTGAACACAAGATGATTGGAGAGGGGACATCTTTAGTTTGCACTCATTGCAATGAAGAGTATGAATTAACTGAAAACGGTTATCTAGAAAATGTCAATGGAAACACACTTTTCAATCATATTCCTGATTGGTTTAGATGGGAGAGAGAATGCGTTAGAGAAGAAGTTTTCTCGGGTAATTACGCGACATCTGTGCATGGGTGTGTATACGCGACAATCGATCACAAGGCCGTCTATAAGCTAGGCAAGGGCAGTCTTTATCACGACATAAATGGATTTGTTTTGAAAGACGATAAAGGTCACACGGTTCATGAGCAAAAGTCTTTAGCGTGCTATTCGCTATATTCAGATTTCTACTGGTATGAAGTTGGCGATATCGTTTCTATTGGGACGCAGGAAATCAGGTATTACATTGTCCCCGAAGAAAAGGGTGTTGTCGCAAAGTTAAGACTCGCAACTGAGGAAATCTACAAATTCCTGCAAACAAAGCAAAAATAGGGCCTCGGCTCTTTTTTGTTAGCAATTAATGCTAAATCCAGTAATATATACGCCGTGATTTCTAAGAAATCTAGTTGAGGAGTCCTTATGTCAATTTTAACAGTTAAAAATGTTTCCCATAGCTTTGGCGGCAGAACTATTCTGAAGAACGTTTCTTTCGCATTAAACGAGGGTGAACATATTGGCTTAATCGGTCCTAACGGAGAGGGCAAATCAACATTTCTTAAGATTATTCTTAAACAATTGACTCCTGATGAAGGAACGATTGAATGGGCAAAACGTTCGAAAGTTGGTTACTTAGACCAATACACGACTTTGACAGCAGGAAAGACCATCAGAGAAGTTCTCCAGGAAGCGTTCGAAGACATGTACGCGCTTGAGCAGGAGATGAATGACGACTACATGAAAATGGGTGAAGTTGAAGGCGATGAGCTTGATAGAGTCATGGCAGATGCGGGCGAAATATCATCTTACCTCGAACATTCTGGTTTCTATTTGATCGATGTGAAAATCGAAGAAGTCGCAAGAGGCCTTGGCGTAACTGATTTCGGCTTAGATAAAGATGTTACAGCCTTGTCAGGCGGACAGCGTTCCAAGGTTCTTTTAGCCAAGTTGCTTCTTCAAAACCCTAATATCTTAGTTCTTGATGAGCCTACAAACTTCCTTGATGAATATCAAGTGAGATGGCTAAAGACTTATCTTCAAGAATTCGGCAATGCCTTTATCCTCATCTCTCACGATGAGTCTTTCATCAAAGATGTCATCAACGTTGTCTATCACCTTGAGGATGCAACGATGAATAGATACAAAGGCGGTTACGAGTTTTATTTAAAGAATTCCGAGATTAAAAAACGCCAAGCAGAAGATGCCTATAATGCGCAGCAGCGTGAGATAGCGCGCATGGAGGACACGATTGCACGCAACAAAGCACGTGTAGCTACGCGTGGGCTTGCGAGCTCGCTGCAGAAGAGACTCGACAGAATGGAAGTCATAGAAAAGTCTAGCGAGAAGATCAAACCGAATTTTGTCTTCAAGATGGACAATGTCAACACGTCCAAAACCGTATTTAAGTGCTGTGATTTAGTCATCGGATACGAATTTCCTTTGACTCGACCAATCAACCTTGAAATAACGCGAGGAGAAAAAATAGCGATCAAAGGCGTGAACGGCATAGGAAAGACCACGCTGCTCAAATCAATTACTGGCTTAATAAAGCCAATATCGGGTGAAGTCGTATCCGGTTCCAATGTTGAAATTGGATTCTTCCAGCAAGAAGAGGAGTGCAAAGATAAAACGGCGTTCAATGAGATTTACGATGAATTTCCGTCGCTTAATATCGGACAAGTAATGGGGTCATTGGCGGCTTGCGGCCTTACAAAGGACAACATCGACTCTTATATGATTGCTTTATCTGGCGGCGAGAATGCGAAAGTCAGACTTTGCAAACTGACGATTCAGAAATCTAACGTACTGATTCTTGATGAGCCGACAAACCATTTGGATGTTCTCGCAAAAGAAGCTCTAAAAGAAGCGATTGAGTCTTATCCCGGCACAGTTATACTCGTTTCGCACGAAGAAGATTTCTACAGGGGAGTCGCAACGAGGGTTATAAACCTAGAAGAATACAAGATTTAATTTATGCAATCAGGACCTGGTTGAAACCGGGTCTTTTTTATTTATAAAACATCGGATTTCTAAAACCTAAGAAACGGATGCGTTTTATTTTTTCGCTGTTGACAAGACGAATAAAAAAAGTATTTTTAATCAATTTTCATAAAGTGCTATCACTTTGCGATGCATAGTGATAGAATACCGGCATAAAGGAGTATTTTTATGGACATTAGAGATTTCTGGAAATACGTATTCAAACAGGACAGAGCTATGCTCAAAACCTTCTTTGCAGATGATGCGGTTATCCGTTGGCACTGCACAGATGAGGAATTCACAGTAGACGAGTACATCGAAGCTACATGCGAATACTCAGGCATCTATGAAGGACATATCGAGAGAATCGATGTCGATGGTGAAAAGGTCACAGTCGCTGCCCAGGTTTTCCCAGTCGAGAAAACAAGCTCATCTCATGTTGTCAGCTTCATGACAATCAAAGACGACAAGATCGTTGCTTTGGATGAGTATTGGTCACACGATGTTAATGCACCTGATTTCAGACGCACACTCAACATCGGAAAACAGATTCAGTCTCCAACTAGAGCTGTCTAATCTAAGTTAAAACTTAATGTCGAGAATATAGCGAAAAGCTGTCAACCTTTTGGCACGCTTTTTTGCGCATTAAAAAAGGATATTTCCTATCTTTCAAAACGCTTTTTGTGGCATTTCACTTAAAAGCGGTGGATTATGAGTTTATGAACATTAAATCTAAGTTGCTGGCCTTAAAAGACCAAGATATGGCATCATTCCAATCCAAGTTAACTCCAGGCGTGGAACCTGATAAGTTCTTGGGTATACGCATACCGGATGCTCGCTCGCTAGCGAAAGAGTTTGCAAAAGACCCAAATCATTTTGAATTCTATAAAGAATTACCTCATGAATACTTTGACGAGAACAATATCCATGGTTTGCTTATATCTGAGGAAAAGGATTTCGATTTAGTCATCAAACTTTTGAACGATTTCTTACCATATGTAGATAACTGGGCTGTTTGTGATATCACTTCGCCCAAGGTCTTTAAGAAACACAAAAGCGAACTCATTAAAGAGATTAGGAGATGGTGTAAATCAAAACACACATACACATGCAGGTTCGGTATTGAAATGCTAATGAGCCATTATTTGGATGATGACTTTAAGCAAGAATACCTTGAGATACCATCATCTATTAAGTCTGATCAATACTATGTGAATATGATGATCGCGTGGTTCTTTGCAACCTCCTTAGCGAAGCAGTGGGACGCGACGATCCCTTACATCGAGAAGAAAATGCTTTTGCCTTGGGTTCACAACAAAACGATTCAGAAGGCAAAAGAGAGTTTTAGAATCAACGCTGAACAAAAAGCATATCTCAACTCGCTAAAAATCAAATAATCCCCTAATGGGGATTTTCTTTTATATTATCAAGATGCTTCTTTCTTTGTCTTTATTAGCGCGCAAGATAGTCATTTAAATTGATTGCACATATACGCACAATTCACGCATATAGAAAGAGGCAGAAACCTTATGAAAAAGAATAAACTCGCAGTTTTTTCCGCTCTTGCAGTTTTAATGCTCGCATCTTGTGGAAGCAAACCTGCATCTTCAGCATCAACTGAAAGTGAAGCACCAACAACATCCAACGTCAAAACTTCTCAGACAAAGACTTCTGAAACAAAGACGTCAACATCAAAGAGCTCAGTCCATAAACACAGTTGGGATGAGGGAAAGACCACATCCGGAAACGCCTGTGAAGGGGCGACAATTGAATACACATGCAAAGAGTGTGGAGAAAAGAAAACTGAAACCGTAAAGGCCCAGCCACACGAGTACTCATTCATCGACCACAAAGGACTTATCGATCTTGAAAGATGCGATGAATGTTCAACTAAAGCGTATAAATTCCCTATTAAATACGCCTCAGGCTATAACGACCCATCTACAAAGATGAATGCTAAAACAGGCGATGCAGCTAAATCGAAATGGAACATCACTGGACAGCTTGCTGCAGGTAAGTATTCCGTTGAAATAACAATGAAGGTTTCTACTGCAACCGATAGACACTGGTATAACCACGCAATCGCAGGAGAAGAAACCGCATCCAGCAACCCAGACACAACTTCTGAATCCGCGTTCAGATATTGGATTGAGGTTGATGGAAAGGAATACGATCCAACTAGCAAAAACACATTCGGCGAGGACGGATTCACAACAACCGAATTCAATAGAGCCATCTTCATCGACGAAGTCGAAGTTACTGCAGGCACAAAAGAAATCGCTCTAGTTCACGGCAATATCGGATATACATGCTACATTGAGACGGTTAGATTGGTCGCAAAGAATGGCACCACGGTACCTGATAAACTTCCTGCCGCACCAGAAGGCGTCTTTGACCCAGAAGGAAACACAGGAGGAGATACAGGAGGTTCTTCAACATTTGAGCCAGTTGATACTTCAAACGTCCCTGACGTCGGAAAGACTCCTGGCGGAGAAGGCGAAAGCGTATATGGCAAATCCGTCACAAAGAAAATCATCGTCGACGGAGCTTCACAAGAAGCTATTAACCTAACATCCAATGCTGATGGGGCAGAGGTTTCGGTCTTGCATCCTGGAATTCAGGATTACGTCGATGCGATGTACGCGGCTGAGGCTAAAGAAAACTTAACTGAAGCTCAGAAATATAAGATGAGAGATAAGGCTTGCGGAAATGTTAGCCCTGTCACTTATCAAGGCAAATATTATGAAAACGGCAAAGAAACCGAAAATAGAGCGGGTAACATAGATTATTTTGGCGATTCTGATAGAGATAATTTCAAGAATGTTGTCTTAAATTGGGACACAACAAAGACGGATGCCACAAGCTTCTATGTTGAAGTTGGCATGAAATCTGATTTAAGCGATGCGAAAGTCGTTCAGATCAACGCTAAAGAAGTCCAATTAAGCAACTTATTCGTTTCAAAGACATATTATTGGAGAGTAACTGACGTAAATGGTAGATACCATTCGAAAATCGGTTCATTCGTAACAAAAGGTTCTTTCAGAAACATCAACGCAGGTGCTGCTTATAACGTCCGTGATATCGGCGGTAAGATGACTTCATCTGGCAAACGTGTGAAACAAGGCGTCATCTATAGAGGTGGCGAATTAACACCAGCTAAGTATGACACCGGAATCCAGCAAAAGCATATCATCACACTCGATAAGACCGGAAAATCCATTTTCCACGATGAACTCAATGTTAGAGTCGAATTAGATTTCAGAAATGCAGGTGGCGAATCTAATAACCAGACAAAGTCTTATCTTGGCGATGATGTCAAGTTCGATAGACAGTCGGTCAGCTCGCTCGGCAACTTCTACAATGGAGATGCAGCAAAACTTAAGAGCATCTTCACAACATTTGCAAACGCAACAGTAGATGCCTCGGTTTATTGCCATTGTTGGGGTGGCGCTGATAGAACCGGTACTGCATTCTTCTTATTAGAAGGGTTACTGGGAGTTAGCTATTCTGAATGCTTAATGGATTATGAATTCACATCATTCGATTCAATCCACACGAGAAGAAGAGATACTCAGGTTACCGACTACAACGGTTACAACTACAACTTCCCATCATTGCTCAGCACAATCAAAGGCTCATCATATTACTCATCAACTAAGACATTCCAGGAAGTCTGTGAGGCTTGGTTAAAGGGTAAAGTCAAGATGACTGATGCTGAAATTCAGAAGCTAAAAACAAACTTACTCGAAGACTAAAATGGATGAGGGCACGCCAAAAACGTGTCCTTTTTCATGCGTATGATATGTTTTAGTGAAATTTCTTTAGAAAAGATGACAAAAGAGCGTTCTATCGTGGTAATATATCGAGGCTAAAAGGAAGGGAAAGACATGACACTAACTTTATCGGCTATGTTAATCGTTGGCTTAGTTATTCTCTATGCCATCTTAATCAGTATTTTCTCATTCCTTTTTAGAATCACGGGATTAACCGGTGAAAAGTCATTATTCCAAGCCATTTCTTTGCTTACTTCCTGTGGATTTACGACAAAAGAATCGGAAGTCATCGCAGGCAATAGGACAAGAAGACATATCGCTATCTTTGCAATGATCACCGGATATTCTTTCTCAGTAGTCATCGTCTCCCTTATCATCAACTTCATGATGAACATCTCTCCTTCAACGATCGAGGATTCGTTGATTCCTGTTATTTGTGTATTTGGAGCGTTTGTTCTTTTCCTGGTTTTGCTATATATCCCTCCAGTTCATAAGCTCATTGATAAGATCACCGCTAAGATGGCCAAAAGGATCATGAGGAAGAAGCAAGACAAAAATATCATCACTGTCCTAGATGAATATGGCAAAGATTCGCTTTGCGAAGTCCTCATCAACCAGATGCCTGAGCCTTTAAAGGAAAAGACAGTCTTCGAATCTAAATTGAAACAGCTTTATAGAATGAACGTTGTTACCATCAATAGAAAAGGAAGGACATTAGACGTCCAGAAAGACACGATGCTCTCAGTGGGGGATATCATTGTCGTCTTCGGTTCTTATCAAAATATCAAAGACCTCTTCACTGTTGGTAAAGATCAAATTGAAAAAGTCTTAGACAAAGAGGATTTAAGCGATAACATCATCAACCTCATGGAGAATTTCAAGAGCAACGCTATGGCTGAAATCACTATCAACAGGATTCCGGAATTCATGAAAGGCAAAACGCTTATCGATTCCGGCCTTAAATCTGAATACGGCATAAATGTTGCGTTCATCCAAAGAGAAGATAGACATGTACCTGTCACTAAAGACACGGTTGTTCAAGAAGGCGATGTCCTGGTTGTGTTTGGACCTTATAAAAACATCAAAGAAGCGTTCTTGTATAACGAACTGAATAAGTAAAAAGAAAAGACTCCATCGAGTCTTTTCTATTATTTGTATGAATCGAATAACGCTTTGAATCTAGGCATTGAGTTAACGATTGTTTCGTATTTTGTGCAATAAGCAAGTCTTACATAACCCTTAACTCCAAACCCGTCAGACGGCACAACGATCAAGTCGTACTGTTTGGCTCTTTCTGAGAAGGCTGGGGCATCTTCGAGAGCTTTAACGAATAAATAGAAGGCGCCGGCTGGATATACGCACTCGTAGCCTATTTCGGTCAATCCGTTATATAAGGCATCTCTATTTCTTGCGTATTCAGAGATGTCTCCAGTCAAGCCGGTGCATTTAGCCACCATTTTCTGGAATATCGATGGAGCGCATACATATCCGAATATTCTTCCGGCTCCACAAACGGCTAAATAAAGTTTCTCTGATTCGTGGCATTTTGGAGGTACTAAGATGTATCCAATACGTTCTCCAGGTAGTGATAAACTCTTTGAATATGAATAGCAAATGATCGTGTTGTCGTATAAAGATGGGATATGAGGAACAGCCTTTCCATCGTACACAATCTCTCTATATGGTTCATCACAGACGATATAAATCGGATGTCCGTATTCCTTTTGTTTCTTTTCTAAGAAAGAAGCAAGTTTTTTAAGTGATTCCTCGCTATAAACAACGCCAGTTGGGTTGTTTGGAGAATCAACGATTATCGCTTTCGTGTTTTGATTAACACACTCTTCTAAAGCGTTGAAATTTATTTCGAAGGATTCTAAATCGGCCGGAACCACTTTGAATTTGGCTCCTGATGACTCGACGAACAGCTTATATTCAGGGAAGAATGGCGCAATCGCTAGAACCTCGTCATCTGGACCGTCGTTGATGGCTTTAAGAGTGATGACAAGAGATGCTGCAGCGCCGCAAGTCATGTAAATCTCATTGCCTTTATAGTTTGTTCCAAATCTTTTATTCAAATCTAAAGCGATTGCCTCTCTAGTTTCGGCGTCGCCTTGTGCGGATGTGTATCCATGTACTAAACAAGGATCTTCGTTTTGGAGCAGATCGATGAGAGTGGCGTTTACTGCTGGGTTAGGAGCGACGGATGGGTTGCCAAGAGAGAAATCAAAAACATTTTCCTCTCCGACTATTGCTTTTCTTTTCTTTGAAAACTCAAACAATTCCCTGATTGCTGATCTATTTGACCCTAATTTGTAGCTTCTCTCATCCATAAAATGACTCCTGTTGCCTCTAATGTTATTTCTTTAACCTTAAGTGTCAACAACATTTGATAACCAATTTTATTTAATAAAGATATACTTTATCCATATGAACGGCTGGCTAATCGTAAATTCATTCGTAAATAACTCTAAATTCGACAATCTTTATCAGATGTTGCTCAGGGCTTTCAACTCTAGAGGAGTGGGTCTTGAACTGAAACACGCTAAAGATGTTGGATATGGCGTAGATGAGGTTGATTTCAGCAATGGTAGACCTGATTTCTGCATATTCTGGGATAAGGACATATATCTAGCAAAGAAATTAGAGTCCAAAGGCATTAGGCTTTTTAACTCGAGCGATTCTGTTGAGTTCTGCGACAATAAGATTTGGATGTATCAGATCCTTGAGAAAAATGGAATTAGAGCGCCAAGGACATACATCGCCCCAAAGACATATGAGGCCCTTGGATATTACGATTTAACATTTGTTAAAGACGTCGCTAATATCCTCGGTTATCCGTTTGTTATCAAAGAGGCTAGAGGATCTTTTGGAAAGCAAGTTTATTTAGCCCACTCATTTGAGGAAGCAGAATCAATAATTAAAGGATTTGGCTACAAAGATTTCCTCATGCAGGAATATATAGAATCTTCTTGCGGAAGAGATATCCGCATCAATGTTGTTGGCCATAAAGCCATAGTCTCCATGCTAAGAAAGAATCCAAACGACTTTAGATCAAACATCACGAATGGCGGAACAGGTAAAGCGTATACGCCAAAGCCTGAATATATAGCTTTAGCGGAAGAGGCTTCACGTGCTTTCAATTTGGATTTTGGGGGTATTGATGTGATGTTTGGACCGAATGATGAACCAATCATCTGTGAACTTAACTCAAATCCTCAATTCGCTTCGACTAAAGCGGCAACAGGCATAGATCTCAGCGAATACATCGCAGAACACGTAATAAAAACCTTATGCAAGGAATAATCGTCTATAACAAAGTGGATGCCGAACGAAACTGGTGGTTCATCGATGAGATGACTAGAATCTTTGGCCAACACGAGATAAAAATAACCCTAAAAATAGAGGAGGAGCTTTCTTTTGAAAATCTTCCTGATTTCGTTATTTATCGCGCTAGAAATCATCAAAACATCGAAAGATTTGAAAGGCTTGGAGTTAAGGTTTTTAACAATTCAAAGACGAATGAAATCGCAAATGATAAGTTTTTAACTTATACCTTTGCTAAAAATCTTGGTTTAGAAGTGATGGACACGACTGATAACCTAGATGACGTATCATCGTTCCCTGTCGTTATGAAAAGCGTTGATGGGCACGGCGGAAAAGAAGTTTTTCTCATCAATTCGAAAGAAGAGGCCAATCCTCTTTCTGGAAAACGCTACATTTACCAAAAAGTGTGTGACGAATTGGGCGTTGATTTAAGGGTGTATGTGCTTGGGAATGAGCCAAAGGTAGCAATCAAGAGAACATCAAACACCGATTGGAGGAGCAATTACTCGCTCGGTGGTCACGCTGAAGAAGTGGAGATTCCTGAATACGTTAGAGAAATCGCAACAATTATTGCCAGTGAATTAAAATCGGATTTAATTGGAATCGACTTTATAAGAAAGAACGGTAAATGGATTCTTAATGAGATAGAGGATCCTGTTGGTTGCAGAATGGTTTATCACTATTCGAATTACTATATTTTTGAGCATTTTGTCTCGCGTATTATAAACGTTCTTGGCAATTAATATAATTGTGTGTATTGTTTCACGTAGGGGGTAGTAATTATGGTTGTAGAGTCTTGGTTACCACAGGCAGGTCAAACATTTCAATTTGACTATGTCTCGATACTGTTCATCGTTATCGTCTTAATTTCGATAATATCAGCCGCAAAGAAAGGGTTCTTGCGAGCGTTGCTTCAGACCGTCGCTTCGATTGCCTCGTTCATTTTGGCTTCAATGTTCTGTAAGCAAGTGGGCGCAATGCTTTTCAATACAGGATTAGGTCAATTTGTCTATAACCCTATATTCAATTGGATTTCCTCAAAAGGGGATGTGTTTAACACGCCGATTAACCAGGGCAATTTAGAAACGATGTTGCCTCAGGCGTATGCCGCTCTTGGCGTTCCGTCCTTCCTTTCGCCACTCTTAACCGCACTCATCACCCAGCTTAAAATCATCCCAGAAACCGGTGATGTTGTTTTATCGGTCGCCTTCTCTCAAACCATTTCCGCCTATGCGTTTATCGGTGCGGCATGGGTTCTCATCAGCGGAGGCGTTTCGCTTGTGGCATCTATCTTGCTTTTAATCTTGAGAAACGTTATCAAGAAACTCAATATCTCATTCGTCGATCATTTCCTCGGCGGAATAATCGGAGTGGTCACAGGCAGCTTAACAGCAATAATTGTTGCGTATATCCTCGTCATCCTTTTGACCGTTGGTCCAGTTGGAGATTTCATCAAACCATTAATCGCTTGGGACGACCCTAATACTTACACGATTACAAAAGGTCTATGCTCAATGGCAACAGATATCGCGGGATTATTTATCAAATAGGTTTTATTATGAAACAACATTCGATACTATCTATCATTTTACTAGCAACAACCCTGACTTCATGCAATGGGAATAAAAAGCCTGAAATCAATTACGAGGACACTTTTACGCCTGGCTATGTAGATGAAATATCCGCAACTGACGGTATGAAGATGCTTGATGATGCCTTGAAAATCAAACTTGATTATAGCGAGCTAAAAACCGGTTCCATGAAGGTTGTTAGAGGCGCTAATATGGATAACTTCAAAGCCGATATTGGAGTGGTTTCCGGTAATTATGAATATGAGAACTATGGGGCTTTTGATGTTGAGCAAGGCAAACTTCATATTGAATTCAATTACAAAATCGATGAAACAATTGTCAGTTCGGAGACTAAAGAAGAAAGAACCGTAAAAGGAAACACCAAGAACGAAGTAACGTTCTGGATGGATGGCGAACTCGGGTATGAGGCATACCATAAATTCTCATCTGAGGGGATAGATTCTAAAGTCTATTACATTAACGAAGGCGGAGACGCGCTTGATCTAAAAGATGCAATCGCCTTTGAAACATGTTCTGAAATGATCACTCCACAGATTGATTCATGGAAGGATGCAAAAGCAATCCTCGAAAGCGGTGAAGCCACCAACATTAAATTCGAATCTGACGGGGATGTTGGTAACCTTTACGGCTCTTGGGATTATGGAGAATACCACATGGAACTTCAGTCAGAATCTGGATATATGGTTTATGAGCTTATCGAAAGAAGCGAAAAGGGAATCACCGAATATTTCAAATACCGCTATAGATACGACGTACCTGTAAAAGTCGAAATTCCAACAATCGACGAGACTTGGACGCTAGAGAAATAAACTAAGCCCACCTTTAGGTGGGTTTTAAATTAATATTAATGCGCGCGCATTATAAAACACTCCAAAACGAATCTAATCAAAATTGATTACCTTATACAAATAGCATATTTGTCCACTTTTAAGAGGATTATTTATGAAATAATAAGCAAGATTTAATAAGGGGAAACCAATGAAGAATACAAAGAAATACTTTTTATGCATTTCATTGTCCTTGCTTTTAACAGCATGTGGCGGTGGAAAGAAACCAGTTCAGTCATCAGAAGAAGTTAAATCAGAAGTTGAGTCATCAGAACCAGCATTCGAACTTCCTGTTGCCGATGACGTTTTTATCGACACTGTAACGGAATTCGATGAACCACAGTCTGTCTACACAGAGAAGCAGAAGGCTTTCTTGATTAAAGATGGACTTGAACTCGGAGAACTCTCTCAGGCAGATGCAGCTTTACTTGCGGACGGCAAGTCAAACCTTTCATCACCAGAGCCATTGAAGATTGAGTGGGAACACGAGGCAGGTGCAGACTTCGATAAATATGAAGTCGATGTCTATGAGTGGGGCAAAACTACAGATCCAGTAGTTGTTGAATCCGACACAACATCCGCGAATGTTTATAACCTCTTTGCAGGCAAATATTACTACCAGGTCAAAGCGGTATATCAAGATGGCCATGAAGAGGTTTCTGACTACTATCCAGTCGAGATGGATATGAGCTTAGGAAATGGCGAGTATGGAACAATCCGCACATTCCATGTTGATGGAATCACAAACTGCCGTGATTTAGGCGGAACAAAATTGGCAGGCGGCGGCACGCTTAAATATGGTCAGCTCTATCGTACTTCAGCATTCGCTGACTACAACATGGACAAGAAGACAATCACCGATGCAGGTAGAGAAGTCGTCAAGTCCTGGGGAGTTAAGACTGAAATCGAATTAAGAGGCGGCCCTTCAGGAACAGGCGGCGAATCAAGCTTCGCAACAGCTGAAACCGTTTCTGAAATCCCTGGCGTTGACTATAAATTCGTCCCTTGGGCATACCAGAATGGTAAAAACCTCATTTACAGAAACATCGAACCATTAAGAAAGACATTCGATATCTTAGGCGATGCTTCAAATTATCCGATCGACTTCCATTGCCGTATCGGAACCGATAGAACCGGTGCAGTTGCCTTGTTGGTCAACGGCTTAGTCGGTGTATCTCTCGGCGATATCTACAAAGACTATATGTTCTCCAACTTTGGAAACATTGGTAAGACAACATATGTCAACCAGCAAAATGACGATTCAACTAGAGCTTATGTTCAGGAAATCATGACCTTCCCAGGAGAGAATTTCCACAACAAGGTCTATAGCTTCTTAAGAACAATCGGCGTTTCCGCTGAAAAGCTCGACACAATCATCGACGTCTTAACAGATGGTGAAAAGGTCACAGGCAACCCAAATACAACCGTAGTTGATGCAAAGACAGCAACTGGAGACGGAGTTCTCTCAGAGCAAGTGGCTGTTAGAGATCCAGCCGCTTACGTTAAACTTGCTGCAAACAAGAGCTCACGATTCAAATTGAATCTTGAAGAAGACACAAAAGGAAGACTCTTTGCAAGCATGAAGATTGCTTCAATCACGGCTTCTAACAAGTTCTCAACAGTCTTATCAGCTCAGGTTAACGGCACCGATGTCGATCTTGTCTCAAAAGATAGACCAGTTGGTTGGGGTTCAAGCGTTACTAACGGCCTTGGCTTAAACGGTGATTACTGGATTCCAGTTGAAATCGCTGACTTAGACCTCTATTCAGGCGAGAACATCATCGATTTGACAGCATTAACAAATAACGTCCAGATCTCACACGTCGCATTCCTTCCAATGGAATAAAAAAACAGGAGACTCAATCGCGAGTCTCCTTTTTAAATTGCCCTTTTGTTGTAGTGGCCACGCGTGTAATCAATACACGTTTCCCCGTCATTATCTAGCGATGAGAGCACATCGTAACATTTATCCTCGTCTTCATCTGTGAAGCTGAGGTAGAAATTAGAAACATTCATATCTCTTAATTCGTTAATTTTATCTAAAAGATAAATTGGCCTATCCATAAGGATTCGAATATTACAGTCTTTATCACCGATCATATGGTATTTGCAGTTCATGCGGTCGTTTAATTGATAGACGTGGTTATGGCATCGATTGCAGTGCTTTGCTTTGTTGTTGAAATATGTGCCGATTGGGCATGATTTCATTATCATCGCATCAGCCTTGCCATAGACCATTATTCCAACATTTGGGAATTCTCCATGTCTATTGCGGTAATCGTTCATCATATCTCTTAAAGAGGAACGATCAACTTCAAATGAAACGATAGCCTCTTTAAAACCGAATTCGAAATACAAATCTAGAGCGTATGAGTTAGTTATGTTGCAGTAAGGGGAGGCAATGAGTTCACCATTTCCTTCTACAATGTAATTCGCGATGCATTCATCTCCTCCGAAAGTTGGGGAAGAAGATATTCTTGGTGTCAGCTCGTGTTCCGCGTCATTTAGATAGAAGGTGATTAAACCCTTGTTCTTCAAGACAAATCTTTGCTCTTCAGTCTCTGCGATCGCTTTAAATGATTCGACGTTAGCGGGAACGCCGATATCCGAATGATATGGTAGTGGGATGACTTCATTTTCCACAATGAGAGCATTTTGCAAAGCCTCAAAAGCGTCGTTTCTCAACTTGTTCAGCATTGAGATTGGGATGAAGCAATTCTCATAATCCATCTCGATCGTAGTTATTTCGTATGGATATTCGCCTGATTTTTTAAGCTGTTCGACAATTCTTTCGCTAGATGTGCCTTTATTTAGCGACTCTAAGGCATTTTCTCCTAAGACCCTTATGGTTTTGCCTTCAAAGGCAATAGAAAGTTCTAGAGGGGAATTTGCTCTAGCTCTAAATCTCGCATCAACCTGAACTTTTATCTTCTCTTTTAGCTCATCTTCTAGTGATTTATTAAGTAGATAATCCTTTGTTCTTATGACTTCAAGATTGTTCAGTTTAGGCGCATCTTCTATGCTGGATAGTTCAATTATGTCGTTAGGATATGCGACATCGACCGGATTTGATTTCAGGAACATTTTCTCAATCGTTAATCCAAACTGTCGTTTATCGTTAAAGCGGATGCCGTCTAATCTGTGGATTTCTTTTTCGAGTTTGATAGCCACTCTGTTATTTGTGGTTTTGATTACTCTTCCAATTCGTTCGCCTTGGTGAGAAGAAGTGTCGGTGTTGAGCAATCTAAAAGGGGATTCGTTGAATAAATATCCTCTAGTGAATTTTCTAGAGAATATCTTCTGCAAGTTTTCTCTATCTTCACGGCCGTATTTATTGATTTCATCAATTGAGTCAATCGCATGTCTATACGATTTAGTGACTTGGTAGATATATTCGTTTGTTTTTAATCTTCCCTCGATTTTGAAAGAATCGACGCCGAGTTTAGCAAGTTCTCCGATTCTATCGAGCGTCATGAGGTCTTTTGTTGATATAGCAAAGCTAGGGTCAGAAATCCTCACACCATCTTCATATAGAGAATAAGACATTCTGCATGGCTGGGCGCATCTTCCGCGATTGCCTGACCTATCACCGATGAATGATGACATCAAACAGTTGCCTGAATAGGAGACGCATAAGGCTCCGTGGACGAAAACCTCAACTTCAACCCCGAGGTCTTTTATTGCTTTTATCATCGCTAAATCGGCCTCTCTAGCTAACACTATTCTTTTGAAACCAATCTTAATTAGGGCTTCTGCCTGCTTAACGTTATGGCAGTTGAGCTGAGTTGATGCATTTAAAGGCAGGCCCGGCATCGTCTTATGGAGATATGAAGCAAGACCCAAATCTTGGATGATTACCCCGTCAACATTGATTTCGTATAGGAACTTTGCGAATTCAACGGCCAAAAAGAACTCATCTTGGTATAGAAGCGTGTTTAGCGTCACATACACTTTTCTTCCGATAGAATGAGCGAATCTTGTTATGTCTCTTAATTCTTCATTCGAGAAGTTATCTGCGCTTGCTCTAGCGCTGAAAGACTTTCCACCGAGGTATATCGCATCGGCGCCACCTTTTAGGGCTGAGAGTGCGTTTAGATAATTTCCGGCAGGCGATAATAATTCCATGTCGCTAATTCTAGCATATAAAGATGTAACCCGCTTGCATTAAAAGAGTGCTTTATAGTCTAAAAACGAAGAAAAGTTCATCAATTAACACTTTTTATTAAAAAGTATTTTGTATATTACCGCTCTATTGTTACAATATCGCTGCGGAAGATCCCAATAGTGGCTCCGTAACACTCAAATTTAAATTATTGAGTGGCCCTGACCGGGACCACTCTTTATTTTTGGAGGGAAGAATGAACGAATTGAAAACAGTTCAAGAACTCTTGAGGGAACCTCTTGCGAATGAGGGCTTCGAAATATACGAATGCACCTTATCTCGCGACAAATCTGGTCTCACCTTGAGAATCACGGTTGACCGTGTCGATCCAATCAGCCTTGATGACATTATCCATGTGGGGGATATCATCAATCCGATACTCGACGCTAATGACCCCATCAAAGATCCCTACACCTTGGATATCTCGTCCCTTGGTGCAGAGAAGCCAATCAAACTCGAGAGGCTAAATTCTTACGTCGGTAGCTATGTGAACTTGCATCTTAGCCACCCTTATAAAGGCGCCAACATAATAGAAGGCGATATCGTAAGCGTAAGTGATGAGATTCTTACCCTCGAAGTAAGAGATAAGACGAGAAAGAAAAACATCGAAATCCCGCTAAAGGATATCGATAAAGCAAGATTAGCCATCAAATTCTAAGGAAAAGGATAAAAAGTATGGATGCAGTAGAATTCAGAACTGCGGTTAACGCAATCGCAGAAACAAAGGGCATTGATCCAAGTGAAGTTGTTTCAGCCCTTAAAGAGGCTTTAGAGAAAGCTTACATTAAGTATTTAGGCGGTGGAGACGATGCAGAAGTCCTCGCCACAATCGATGAAGAGAACGGCGCTATCACAGTCTGCCAGTTCAAGAACGTCGTTGAAGAAGTTGAGGATGACTACCTCGAAATCTCACTCGAAGATGCAAAAGAGGATTACGAAGCTTCATTAGAACACTTAAAAGAAGAATACGACGACATCAAGAAGAGCAAAAAGGTTCCTCAGTCAAAGAAGAACGAATACCTCTTCCTCATCGAAAAGGTCAAAGAAGAAAAATCACATCTCAAATACGGTGAGAAGTATGCAATGTATGCTCCATTAACCGAGATGGGCAAATTAACAATCAACGCAGTTAAGGCAACATTGAAGATGAGAATCGCTGAGTCAGAAAGATCAGCATTATATGAGATCTATAAGGATCACATCGGAGAAATCATCACTGGCCGTGTTGAGAAATACGACGACAAGTCCGCTCTCATCAACATCGGAAGAACAACAGTTGAATTAACACGTAAGGCAATGATCGGCAACGAAGACTTCACCGTTGGCGAAACAGTCAAAGTCTACATCCAGGAAGTTAAGTCTGTCACCGCAGACGGCAAACCACAGAAAGGTCCACAGATTGAAATCACACGTTCATCTGAAGGTTTCTTAAAGAGACTCTTCGAAGAAGAAATCCATGAAATCTTCGAAGGAACAGTTCTCATCAAAGGAATTGCACGTGAAGCTGGCGTCAGATCAAAAGTCGCAGTCTATTCTTCACTTGAAGACGTTGACGCAACAGGTTCATGTATCGGTCCTGGCGGATCACGTATCCAGAAGATCGTTGGTCAGTTAGGCAATTCAAATGACAAAGAAAAGATCGATGTCATCGCATGGAGCGAGAACCCAGGCCTCTTCATCGCTGAAGCTCTTAGACCAGCAACCGTCATCGGCGTTGCAATCAATGAGCCTGATGAAGAAGACGAAAGACCAAGCGCAACCGCTATCGTTAAAGACGAAGCATTATCAGTCGCCATCGGTAAGAAGGGCGCAAATGCTAGGTTAGCAAATAAGCTCACAGGATATTCAATCGACGTCATCACACTCTCAGTCGCAGAAGAAGATGGCATCAAGTACACATCAATCGAAGACCTCAAGAAGTCTGCTGAAGAAGAGAAGAAGGTCAAAGCACGTGCTGCATTCGCTGCTAAATCCTTCGAAGAGGCTGCAAAGAAAGCGGAAGTTGCTCCAGCTGTTGAAGTTACTCCAATCATCGACACAGTCGAAGTTGAAGAGGAAACAGTTGAAGAAGTTGCTCCTTCTGTCGAAGTTGCTCCTGTTGTTGAAGAAGCTGCTCCAGCTCCAGCTGTTGAAGAGCCTGTTAAGCCAGTTGAACCAACAATCCAGGTCAAGACAACAAAGACAATTGAAGATCTCGAAGCTTCATTATCTTCTAAACCAGCTAAGAAGCAGGCAAAGCCTGACTACAAGAAGAAGAGACCTCACCAGATCTCTGATGACGAAGTTGAGCCAGTCAAGCCAATCGAGGTTACAGTTGCTCCGGAAGCAATGCCAATCTACACAGAGGAAGAGTTAGCAGAAATCGAGAGAGAAGAATCAATGTATGACGATGAGGACTACATCGATCCAGAACTCTACGACGACTACGACGAAGACAATTATTAATATGCAAATCCAGAATAAGAGAACAGACTTAGTGACTCGTGAAGCCCTCCCAATAGAAGAGTTGGTGCGATTCATCGTTAAGGACGGGAAGATAATACTTCCTGCCCTCTCTTATGAAGGTAGAGGCTATTACATTAAAAAAGGTTCTATAGAGCTAGCGATCAAACGCAAAGTTTTTGAAAGATTGCTCAAAAGACCATTAAAAGAAGAAGAGAAGGAGTCCTTATTAGACTATGAACGCTAAATTAGGATTCTTGGGGATACTCTTCCGTGCGAATAAAGCACGTATCGGTGATGAGCTTGATAAGACTCTCCTGAAAGCACACCTTGTCATCGTTGCATCTAATGCAATGAGCAACACGGCGGCAGCTTTTACAAGAAGATTAAGCGAACACAATATCCCATTTAAAATTGAATTTACCAAAGAGGAGCTTGGCAACGCTCTAGGACGCAATGAGGTGAACTTCATCGGAATCTACGATCCTAAAGCCGCTAAGGCATACCTCAGGAAAGGAGAATAACCATGGGACAGAACAACAAAGGCAATTTCCATTCCAAAAAGAATGATAAGTACAAAGGCAGAACCTCGAACTTCGAGTCACGTCCTGCCAATAAGAAACAAGATGATAGAAACGCAAAGGTCAACGGTGGAGTATTCACATACTCTAAGCCATTAACCGTCGGCGAATTATCGAGCGCAATCAACGTACCAGTTCCACAGATTATCAAATACTTCTTCATGCAGGGCAAGATGGTCACCATCAACCAGATGCTTGAAGATGAGATGATCGGCGAATTATGCCTTGAATTCGGATATGACTTCAAGAAAGAGAAAATCGTTGATGCAGAGCACTTCGAAGACCTTGAAATTGAAGATGATGAGTCGCTTCTCGAAGAGAGACCTCCAGTCGTCACAGTCATGGGTCACGTCGACCACGGAAAAACATCAATCATCGACGCTATTAGAAATTCAAACGTCGCAGCACACGAAGCCGGCGGTATCTCACAGGCTATCGGTGCATACCAAAAAGATTTCCAGGGCAAGAAGATTACAATCATCGACACTCCTGGACACGCAGCTTTCACAGCCATGAGAGCTCGTGGAGCTTCAGTTACAGACATCTGCGTACTTGTTGTAGCAGCTGATGACGGCGTCATGCCACAAACAATCGAAGCAATCGACCACGCTAAAGCGGCAAACTGCGATTTAATCGTCGCAATCAATAAAATGGACGCTCCAGGCGCTAACCCAAGACGCGCAATGGAACAGCTCATGCAGCACAATGTCATCTCTGAAGAATATGGCGGAGATGTCATGATGGTCCCTTGCTCAGCTAAAACTGGAGAAGGCATCAATGATTTGTTAGAAGCCATCAGCATCAAAGCTGAAATGGCTGAATTGAAAGCAAACCCAAATAGATACGCTATCGGCACAGTTCTCGAAGCTAACCTCGATAAAGGCGAAGGTCCAAAGGCGACCTTACTCGTTCAAAACGGTACTCTTACCAACTCAGACTACGTCGTTGTCGGTGAGATTTACGGAAAAGTAAGACGTATGACAAACGATCATGGCATGGTCGTTAAATCAGCAGGACCATCAGTCCCAGTTGCAGTCACAGGTTTATCCGCAGTCCCTTCTGCAGGTGATAGATTCATGGCTTTCCCAACCGAAAAGGAAGCTAAAGCCATTGCAGAGGCCCGTGCATTAGAGAAACTTCAGAAAGAGAGAGCAGGAACAGCTGCTATGTCTCTTGCTGACTTGAACAACTTGGTTAACGCCGGAAAAGTCAAAGACATCAATGTCGTTGTAAAAGCTGACACAGACGGTTCGGCAGAGGCTCTTAAAGCTTCTCTTGAGAAGATGTCAAATGACCAGGTAAGAATCAAAGTCATCGCTGCTAACGCTGGCGCAATCTCAGATTCTGACGTCCTTCTCGCTTCAGCATCTAACGCAATCATCTACGGTTTCAATATCCGTCCAGACGCACGTGTTAGAGCAAAAGCTGCTGAAGAGGGTGTAGAAATCCGTTTACACCGCATCATCTATGAATTAATCGATGAAATGACAGCCGCAATCAAGGGTATGTATCAGGCTGAGCTTGTTGAATCAATCACGGGTCAGGTTGAGGTTAGACATCTTTATAAGATTTCTAAAATCGGCACCGTTGCAGGTTCATATGTCACTTCAGGCGTCATCAAAGCAGGTTCAAAGATCCGCTTAATCAGAGACGGTGTTGTCATCTATGAAGGCGAACTCGGATCCCTCCAGAGATTCAAAGATGCGGCTAAAGAAGTGAAACAAGGCTATGAATGCGGCGTTACAGTTGCAGGCTATAACGATCTTAAGGAAGGCGACATCATCGAAGGTTACGAGATGATCGAGAAAGAATAAGATGCCAAAAGCAAAAAGAAACAATAACCAGAAGGAAAGAATCAAGGCTTTGATCGACAAGAACATCAGAACCGTCTTAATGATGGAACTGAAGAACCCAAAGATCGGAGTTCCTATGGTCAATGAAGTTGTGGTCTCTAATGATTACCAGCTTTGCACCGTGTATGTATCCTTCTATGGCAATAAATACCCTAAACAGGCATTCGATGAACTTCTCCGTTGCAAAGGAGCGGTAAGAAGCTTGCTCGCCAAGAGATTAGACATCTATAAGTGTCCTGACATCAGATTCATTTATGATGATCAGTTCGATAGAGGCGACAACATCGATAGAATTCTTGCTAAAGAAGCAGAGGACATCGAGAACGCTAAAAAAGGTATGTAATGAATTGAGCTAGAGTAAAAATCTAGCTCTTTTTTCATGTTTTAGGGAAAAAATGAAGAAAACTCGACTATATATTAGTGGAGGGCATTTTTTAATGCATTCCAGAAATGCCACCCGCCAGTTCGCTAAGGAGGTTAGCGGTGATTCTCGTTGCAATAGCAGCGATCGTAGTTATCGCGATACTAGTTAAGGTGTTGAAATAAAAAGAGGCCCTCAGTAAATGGGGGCTTCAAAAAACACACCTAATTATAAGAATTTTCCTCTCTAGATTCAAGTCTCGCGTACCAAGGCCTCCATCATCTGGCGGGTGCCTCCAAAATTTATAGGCAAAAAGAGTCTAACATTTTGTTTATTCCCCCAAAAAGCTGAACATTTTGCAAATATTTGATGAAAAAATAAAGAAATTTAAAACTTTTTGGGAAAAAATGCGAAAAACTCGACTATATATTAGTGAGGGACCTCTATTCCCTCGCTTGTTCCGGGATTGATCTTTTCTTTCAATCTAGCACCCCATTAACATAATTTTTACTCACGCTAGAGACCTAATTACCCCTTTATTCATTTAAAAAGGACCTGCCCGGAGGTCCTTTTTTACTTAACCTTCTTGATCGCGAACTTTTGTTTTCCGCGAATGTTAATCTTCTTGAGCCCTAGGTGTTCTCTTATAACTTTCTTTGGTCTAGAGAAGAAAAGCGTGATTTTAAGACACTTATCGACTAATTCATCGATAATCTTATCTAATGCGCCTAAAAGCAGTGGATCATCATTGAGAGAATACTCGATTTGCGCTAAATGGTGGTCGAGCATGATTACGGCGATTGAACCTATTTTCTCATCCTTTTTATATATTAAATATATAGAGCGTTCATCGTTTGAGAGTTTACTCTTTTTCATGACACCGGTTTCTAAATTAAATTCTTTTGAATCTGCATATAGAATCGGGAATTCATCGCTCAACGCTTTTCTGATGTTGTCTTTTGCGTCTTTTCTTGAATCGTTAATCATCTCATTTATTTTTACGAACTCTTCTGTATGATGTTTGACCCAAGGGTTGGTGAGCGGTGGAACACTTAATTCAAGTTCATTGATATATTTATCGATGTTTGATTCATAGCAACTTATTAACGGTCTAATGAACGAAACATTTGAACCGTAAACAGATGACTTTGGTTTTAAAGTTATTATCTTTCCCTCCGTCACCACGCTGCGAAACAAATACTCTAAAGAATCTTCGTGAGTTGAGGCTAAAGCGATTTTCTTCGCTTTGACATCTTTAGCGAACATCGCCAACTGTTTTCTTTCAAGCTTTAAAAAAGCGGAAGCTGATGCATCTTTTCCTTTAGCGTTCATCATCATGACGACATCCTCACCATCGATGATATTGATATCGGTGAACTCCGCTTTCAGAAAATCTATTGATTGAGCGTTAAATCCGTAATCTATCGCGGTTAAGACCAATCTATATTTCTTCTTGGAATAAAATTTATATAAATCTAAAGCTTTAGCTAAAGCTATAGAGGAGGAAGAACCGTCTATATAAACGACAATCTTGTCTCCGTTGGAGATGAGATTGAAGTCGTTATCTGCTTTCTTTAATGATGATAAAACTTGGCGAATGGAATTCATAAGCAATAAACATTATAATGTTTTTATATGTTAAACGGAATTATTCTCCTCGATAAAGAAGAAGGACTGACATCTAGAACGATAGACAACAAGATTCAACGTCTATTCGAAACAAGAAAAGTGGGGCATTTAGGAACTCTTGATCCTTTTGCGACCGGCCTTCTTGTCATCGGAGTAAACAAGGGAACTAAATGTCTGACTTATATAGATGATTCTCGCAAAACATACGTCGCTACGCTAGTTTTGGGGAAAAAGACATCAACTGGAGACTTAACAGGGGAGATAATCGAAGAAAAAGAGGTTAAAACGCTCGATTTGAAGACAATCGAGGATGTTCTTGCATCATTCCTCGGAAAAGGGGAACAAATCCCTCCAATGACCTCAGCCATAAAGGTTAACGGCCAGGCTCTTTACAAGATTGCCCACAAGGGCGGGGAGGTTGAGAGAAAACCTAGACCTATTGAGATATTCTCAATCAGGGTTATTGAATACAAAGATAATATCCTTGTGTTTGAAACAGAAGTATCTAGAGGAACATATATCCGCGTTCTCGGAGAGGATATAGCGTTGAAACTTGGAACAGTAGGCTATTTGTCCGCCTTAAGAAGAACGAAAGTGGATAACATCTCAATTGAAGACGCCGTTAAGATTGGCGATCTCACAATCGATAATCTACACAATGCGGTGAATATGATTTCGATCCCCCATTACGATATAAACGATGTTGAATACCAACTTGTGATGAACGGACGAAAATTGTGGCTTAAGAGCAATGAAGAAAAACTGCTTTTAGTGCATAATAATGAATGCGTTGCGGTTTATAGCAAATTTGAAGATAAACATTATCAACCGGAAAGAGGCCTATTCTAATGAGCAAAATCATTTACTTAGATGACCAATACACGAATAGAGATGAAGGCGATTTAATTCTCGTTCTTGGCAACTTCGACGGTTTTCATGTTGGACATATGTCCTTATTTAACGAAGCCCTGAGATTAAAAGAAGAAACCGGCGGCACCACAAGTGCGATTATCTTTGATGCAGCCGCTTCAACCATATTAAACAACGGTAAATCCGTTAAATACTTAACTCCTCTTCCTGAAAAAGTATCAAGACTTGAGTCGATGGGAATAGATGTTATCTATATTTTCCATATGTGCGAAGAATTGCTCAGGATGACTTCTGAAGAGTTTTTAGATTTCATTCAGTATGCATTGCATCCTATAAATGTCATAGTTGGAGAGGATTATACGTTCGGTTATAAAGCAATGGGCAAGGTCTCCGATCTTGTAAATGTTTTCAACGATTCAGTGCATGTCATGAAGATTCTTAAAGATAAGAACGGCGATAAATTCTCGACCCAAAACATCATAAAACTCATCGAAAACGGCGATATAGAAACCGCAAACGAAGATTTGATCCAACCATATTCAATAGTGGGTAAGGTAATAGCTGGAAAGCAAAATGGTAGAACAATTGGCTTTCCGACCGCAAATCTGGAACTTGTTGCAGAGTATGTGATACCTAAAGTTGGCGTCTATGCCGGTGAAGTGGCATTAGAAAGCGGCGATGTATATCCATCAATCATCAATGTAGGTTCGAATCCAACGGTAAATTCAGACAACAAATTAAGAATCGAAGCTTATCTAGATGGATATGATGGCGATCTATATAACCACTATGTTCAAGTTTCATTCCTCTCCTTTATTAGAGACGAGAAAAAGTTTGATTCACTAAACGGACTGAAGGAACAGTTGCAATTGGATATA
>JAKSVF010000014.1 GCA_024408235.1 Bacilli bacterium | reverse complement strand
TTGATGTCAATTTCGAATTAGACCCAGTTACATAGATATCGACGTTGTATTTTTCGTAAAGAGTATTAATTGATTTTTCCCAGTCATCTACTTCTTGAACTTCATCTAAAAGAAGGTAGAACTTATCATCCCCATTGATTTGTTCTTTAAGTTCATCGAACATATCTGTTTTATTAAAACCTTCTTCGATTTCGACGCTCGTGTAGAGTCTATAGATGATATGATCCCTTTTAACGCCGCGGGAAAGAAGCTCATCAGCCACCATATCTAGAAGATATGATTTTCCGCTTCTCCTAACACCAACAATGATTTTAATCATATTGAAGTCAATGAATGGTCTGATGGCATTTAAATAATCTGGTCTCACAATTAAATCGTCTTTGATCACAGTCAAATCCTCCTTTTTCGCAGTGTTATATTAGCATAGTATTTGAAGGTTTTTCAAGTTGTACCCGAAAAACTCATTAGATTAGTAAAGCTTTTTCTAGTTGAACTCGAAAAACATAATAGTTGCGATACGCATTTCTATTAATAAATATAAAAATTTTTTAAAAGGCACCATAGCTATCAATAGTGCCTTAATAGGCACTTTTATTGAAAATTTTTTAAACAGTAGTCACTTAAATATAACCGGTATTTATCGTAAATTTTTGTTTTTCTCGTAAAACAGTGTAAAATATGAGAGAAAGAAGGTGGAATTATGAGATATTTTGATTATTCACGTCTAAACTCAATGAAATTCGGTTCAGACATCATAGGATTATTAACCAGCATCCACGAAGCAAAAGGAAGACAAGAATTATATCTTTCTCAGAAACCAGAAGAACTTGATAGATTAGTGGAGATTGCCAAAGTTCAATCAACCGAAGCAAGTAACGCTATTGAAGGAATCAGAACCACAAACACTAGGTTGAAACGACTTGTTGAGAAAAAGACTACACCGAAAAACAGAAACGAAGAAGAAATTGCTGGATATAGAGATGCGCTTAATATCATACACGATAGTTTTGAATATATCCCTTTAACTCCTAATTACATTCTTCAACTTCATAAGATTCTATTAAGCCATGTAAAAGGGAATAATTGTGGAGGGAAATACAAAAATACCCCTAATCAAATTTCTGGCACAGACGAAAATGGTAAAGATTACTTAATCTTTATGCCGTTAGCACCTTATGAGACGCCATTAGCCATTGAAAGTTTATGCGATACGTATAATAAAGCTGTCGAAGAAGGAAATATCGATCCATTAATTTTAATTCCAATCTTTATCCATGATTTCCTGTGCATCCATCCATTTACAGATGGTAACGGGAGGATGTCTAGGCTATTAACTACTTTGCTTCTTTATAGGAGCGGATACTGTGTTGGAGAATACATTTCCCTCGAAGCTAAGATTGCATCCATCAAAGACCTTTATTATGATGCACTTTCAGAAAGTCAAGACGGGTGGTATGAAGAAAAAGATGACCCAACTCCATTTATCAAATATATGCTCTCAATCATAGATATGGCATATAGAGACTTTGAAAGTAGAGTTGCATTAGTAACAAAGAAAGTTAACGCGAATGAAATGGTTGAATTAGCCTTCGAAAGAAAGATTGGCAAAATCACAAAAACAGATATAGCTGAACTTTGTCCTGGGTTATCTATTAGTGCAGTAGAAAAAGGAATTGCTAAACTATTGGCAGAAGGAAAAATAGAGAAACTAGGAAACGGAAGAAGTACGTTTTATATAAAAAAATAAACTCTCATATTACATTACTTTCTCTCATTTTTATGTTGAATTTACGAGAAAAGAATAATTATGTTGAAATCAGAGAGTTGAAATCCTCCATAGCACTATTGGTTAAATTAAAAGAATAGGCATATCTTCTAGACTAATCTCTGGAAGCTATGCCTTATTTTTTAGCGAATTTACCCTCGCTATGTAACCGCACTAAGAGGGTTTTAATTATTTTTCAGGATTTTCTGATGGTGCAGCTATCATTCTCTCATTAACGACCGATACAGTCACCTTAGCGATATCTTTCTTGAATGAATTGCCAAGGGTCAATTCGGTTGTTCCGACTGATTTTGCAGTCCATTGATAATTTTCGAAATCAATGACATCTTTGTTTGAACTATCCGTGATGAATATGTTGTGAATGTCAACCGCGGTTGATGGGCTGACTCTCACTCCATCAAAATCAAACTGGAAGATGTTAATGGTCTCACCGACAAGCATTTCGGAGGTCTCTGTTGATAATCCACTTTCCATATCGGATTGGTAATAGTGATATGTGATGCCTGTTGCACTTTCGGCGAAGAATCTAGAGGCGTCGAATAGTTTTGTGTTCTCGATTGAAGAATATATGACATTCGATACCGATGAGGAATACCAGACGGTAGGCGTTGCGTTTTCAACCTTCTCGCCTTTATCTCCATCCCAGCCCTTTCCAAGATACATCTCTCTCTTGAAATAACCGGTTTTGATATCGCCGTTTGGGGTTAAATCAAGCTCGATTGTGAAATAATTGCCGCAATAGCCCATGTTCTGCATCGCTTTGAATTCGATATAGGCAGAGCCGTTGTCTTCTTCATAGAAATCATATGATAAGAGCTGGAATGCATCTCTTAACTCATGCAAATAAATGTCATATTGGATGGTATATATTTTTCCAATGGAATTTCCTGCATACTCGATTGCTTCATCAAACTGCGTCTTGGCCTCAGAGGAAGAGATGATGTCATTAGCCATTGGGTTAGACTCGCCAATTTTGTATCTCTTAGCGTTCGAATAATATGAGCCATCATAATCAACATCATAATATTCATCTTCGCTGAGGAAAAAATATCTATAGCTTGGGTTCAAATCGTTGCCATCGTCATCGGTTGGAATGCTAGTCATCAGATATTCATCATCATCGATATCCACTGTAACTTTGGTTGGCATGGATGTGAAGGAGGAGGATTTATTAAAGTAAGTTAAACTGTGCGCTTCTTTATTCACCAAAGCTTTGTAATTCTTGGCAAAAGCCTCGTAATTTCCGTAAAGGATTTCTAATTCGCTTGGATTTTTCTCATCATCAGAAGACGATTCTGCGGCATTTTCACTGGATGAAACAACAGGCGATTCGCTTGTTGAAACAACTGAGGCAGATACCTCCGCAACGCTAGTGTCATCAATTTTAGAATCGCTGCCACCTTCATTTTTTGAAGGTGTATTAACGTTTCCGCATGCAGCAAGTGCAGCGATAAGCGGGAACAACATAATCAATCCATTTTTTCTCATTCGACGTCTTCCTCCTAAGTTAAAACTTATTAGTTTTATTGCATTATTATATGCATTTTGGTAATTTTATTAAGCGTTTTTAGGAGAGAAACCATGAACAAGAACAAAATAATTGCATTAATGGCGGTGTCTTTACTTGCCACATCATGCAACAACTCCAACAAAACAAAAGATGACTACGATAAAAACTGGACGCCAGGAGCCCATGCTCTTGATAATGCGGATCAGCCTATAATTAAAAATCCTCAAGGAATCTACAATGACTTAGGAAAAATGAGAGCCTCGCAAGGGAAGGCCGGGCTCCCGCAGCAAGGCAAAGCGAATATCTTGGTCGTTCCTGTGGAGTTTAGTGACGATAAGGCAAATGATTACAACTATACATCCGGTGCCAAAAACAGATTGAACGGCATATATTTTGAAAATGACGGTTCAGAAGAAGAATTGCCATCGGTTGTGGAATACTATAACCAATCTAGCAAAATGAAGCTCAACTTATCTGGAGTCGTAACTCCTGTTGTTAAGCTTGAAAATGCCATTACTGACTATATCTATGATTCGATAGTTTTTGGAACAGAGTATGTCGTAAAAGAAATCGTGGATTATGTGTATGACTTCTTATTCGAGGAGACCGAAACATACTATCTCAAGGACTTTGATGCGGATGACGATGGAAAGATCGATGCAATCGCGCTGAATTACAGCTGGTTTCCAGCGGAAGTCTACTACATGATGGGCTATCCAGACATGTATGAATTCGTATCAACTCTTCTCACCACAGACGTTTATTTCAATTCTGAACTAGGCAATGATAGTCCGGTGAATTCAGTCTCATGGCTAAGCGGAAGATCGTCAGAAGTCTCAGGAATCAAATTTGACTCACACACCGCTATAAATCACACGGCAAGACAAATGGGCGTTGAAGATTATAGAGATACGACAGGCACCTACGATGGATTCATCCGTTCTCCTTTAGCCCACAGAGACATGATGGATGGCTATATCAGCGATCACAACCCTTTCACAAAATACCAATTGGGTTGGATTGAACCAACAAAGGTCGTCGCCTCTAAATTAAACGACCAAGAGACATATACATTAAAACCATATAGCGAAAGCGGAGATGTTTTGATGCTTTCTCCAGAAGAAACAGGAATATATGGCGAATATTTGATGCTGGAGTACTACACTCCAACTGCACTCAATGCTCCAGACTCAGAAACGGCCTACTTGTTCAACCTTTACGGCAATGTTGGATATAAAGAGTCTGGCATCAGGGTCTATAAAGTGGACGCAAGATTAGTCGAGGGCATTTCAAACACCAGTGTTGCCATGGCCGATGGTGCACCTGATTTTACAAAAGAGATCACCTTAGACAATGGCAAGAAAGCAAAGGCCTACTACGACTATGCTTTCTCTAATAGCGGATACAACGAATATTCAGATTCAGGCATATTCGAGGATTATCCTTTAATCGAAGAGTTATCAAAGAACGGCTTCAATCGCCACATGACAGATACCACATTCGCACTGAGCGATGATGACTTATTCCTTGAAGGCGATTCGTTTGGAAAAGACGGCGATATCGACGGCTTCTATACAAATTTCGCTCTAGATGGAAATGGTGACGGAGAACTTAAATTAGGTTTAACCTTCACAGTTGATTCTCTTTCAAGCGACGAAGCAAAGGTAACTGTAAGGAGGGCAAAATAATGAAAAAGACTAGTTTATTAATTGTTGCCGGTCTCCTTTTGACAGGTTGTTCAACCGCAGCAAACGTTGCAGCTGGCATTAAGAAAAAATACAGTCAGGATGAAGTCGCATCTAAATTTGCAGCGTTTTTCTCCGGATCATACTCAATAGAGTCAACGGTCTACAATGGCTATTTAAAAGAGACATTCAAGGTCAAAGACATGGTCTCATCCAACGCTAAAGCTAATGTTGTCTATGATTCCGATGACAACATCGTCTCCTACACATCAATCGTTTCCAAAAACGGCTTTGCAGTTGAAGAATATATCTCGCTAAGCAACACAATCGAGACCAGATCATTCTCTTCTTCGCCTGTAAGTTTTAAAGATAACTATGGTTCGCCGCTTTCAAAAGTCGCTGGATCAAGCGCATCAATCGGCAAATACTTCGATGTAAAAGCCAACGAAGATGAGACTTATACTTACACCGCAAACGCTCAGGGACTCGCTAAAGCCTCATCTATATTCGGATCCTTCTTCGCTTTCTATGGCGATGTGTTCAATTGGGATTCCAAAACTGTCCAGGAGTCTATTGATTCGCTATCCATCACAAGTGATGTCGAAGGCAATCCAGCAAAAATGTCTTTCGTCAAAATCAAAAAAGACAGATTTGGCGGTTTAAAAGAGTCGTTTGATTCAACTTTATCTGCGATTGAAAACGTTCCTTCAATCCCAACTGTCACATCTAGCGATGATGAAACAACAAAGAACGCTTTAAAGACATCTTTAGAATTGCTTGGAGAGAAGGTAAAAGGCGCTAACTTCACCCAAACCGTGAAACACCCATATCTCGATGAATCAGACTTAAACGGTGTCTATCACAACTATTATTGCTATGATGAAAACGGCTTTGGAGCAATGCTCTGTGATATTCCTTGGTATTCAGCTGAATATGGAAAAACCTATATCGGTGCTGCATATTCATCATTCTATGGATATTACATGTGCGGCGTCTCTCCAGAAGCGGATTATTCCGGAATAACATCCAACCAATATTTCGATTCCGTATTAGATTTCATCCCTCAAATAGACATATTGAGCAATGAATTCTTCACATATAACGCTAAAAAGGGTGAATATGTCTTCGATTTAGACAAATTCTACTTCGATGATTACACATTCTCTTTCGACATACTCAACTGTTTATTCGGCTTAGTCGATCCGTGTGCTGATAAGTTTGGCTACTATTTATCTGACACAGCCGACTATGCGATGAACTTCCACTACTTGTCCATTAAGATCGATGAGGCCGGTCTCCCTGTCTTCACACTAAATTACGAAGACTCAAGAGGCGACGCAATAAGCGCAGTCACATCATTTGGCGAATTCGACACAACCGATTTATCGACAAACAAGGATCTAAAGGACGCGTTTGCAATTTTGATAGGAGAATAACGACATGAAAAAGAAAATACTACTCCTTCCTATCTGTTTAATGGCGATCACCTCATGCGGTGGGGCCAATAACGAAACCGAGGACTATGAAGAAGAGGCTAGAATTCTCATCGAAAGAATGAGACAAGCCACATATAGAGTCACATTCAAAGGAACACAAACCGAGACTTTCCCTAGTGGATACGAAGCATATGACTCTGTTAGAGATGTATCCCTCATCCGTGAATACGGATACATCGATAACGATCCATCCAAGCTTCGTGCCGCAAGAGAAATCGGAGAAACAACAAACTACACCTACTACGAATCTGAAGACGGAAGAATGTATTCTCAGATCATCAAAGAGGATAACACCGTCGAAAGAAGCTATTTGATGGGTTTAACATCTTACTACCGCTTCGCGAAGTATTATGCCTCACCATTTGATTTCCTGAGCCCTGAAGACATTGATGAGACGTTGATTCTCTCTTCTCAGAAAGCTTATCTTCTCTTCAATTACTACACAGGTTTCTCACAGCCAGTGAACAAAGCCATCGTGAGATTGAACGCTGACGGATTAGTTAATGAAATTGCCTTCAATTTCGGCACCCTTCCTGTTGGAATCGAAACCGGAGAAGGCTCAATTGAGACTGTTGACTGTGACATGACAGGTTCCCTCACCTTCGATTACGATTTAGAACCAATCAAATACCTTGAACCATACAAGGAAAAATCAAATAAATTTGAAACCGCAGTCAATTCACTCGGCAACAACTACACGATGAATATCGATAGCAACGCCGCCGAGACAAAGGCAACCGCTTACGTTACAGAAGACAAAGTCTTCATTCATCTCGATAGCAAGGAACACACCATGCTTGCAAACGATATGTATTACGTTAAAAAAGGCAGCGGATATAGAAGCTATGTCTACACCGGTAAAGAGTGGACTAGAGACGAGACTGTAGATATCTCAACAGTTCTCCCTGATATAAAGTCATTGTCGCCATATCTTTTTGAAGATAAGAGCGAAAACCATATGTCGTTAAAGAGTGAGGCAACCTCATTCGGAGCCGATAACTTCATTCTTCCGATGATGGGCATAACAGAGGGCACGGGCTTAAGCGCAGAGGTATATACCAAAGGCGACAAGCTTGACTACGTCTCAACAACGTTCTTCTTCTATACAGGCAACATCGCCATAAAGAACACATACACCAACCAGGGAACAACAACGCTTCCTCTTTGGTTAGAGGAGCCTGAGGCTTAAGGGGGTAGCAACAATGAAAAAGAATAAATTACTTTTGATCTCTTTCCTTCTTGCAGCATCTCTTGCCGCTTGTTCAACAGGCAACAAAGAAAACCACTACTCATTCGAGAAAGCTGACCCAGAACTACAAGAGGTCATCAACTCATTAAAAGGCGTTTCCCACACCGCAAACATAAGCTATGACATCTATGTTAATCAGGTCGATCCAGACGCAATAGACACATTCTTTGGTACATCTTCCGAAAGAACATATTCCTATTCTAAAGAGGAAGGTAGAGGGTATAAAGATAGGACGATTAGAACTGCAATCGATCTCGAAAAAGGCACTCATAACTTTGTTACAGACGCTAACGGGGATCCTTTGAAGACGGTTTATGACAACGGAGAAAGGCTCTATTTCCGCGATGAAAAAACAGGCGTAATCGTCGCAGAATATCTAGGTGTAGATAACGAGGTTCAATCCTTCCTCCAGTCAGATTATGACTATGAATCCGGAACATACATCCCGATCTCATTCGACAGCGAATTCAGAAACCCGTTCGATTACATCCAGCCTAGGGACATCAAAAAAGTAGCAAATAACAAGTATGAGTTATCTTTAGATAAAGCTTCATTTGCCTTGGAGTGTTATGGATCTGCAGCCGCTATGGCGGTCGTCGGATCAACAATCACGACAAACGACAAACATCAGATCACATCATTGCACTTTGAAATGGGCATGGAAGGTGGAGAAGGTGACACATACACAAGAACCACCACATTTGATCTTGAATATTCTAAATTCGGCAAAGAAAGCGAACTTGCTCACATAAAGCCTTGCGAGAATAGCAATCCAAGACTCCAGGCGGCCTTAAACAGTCTTAATGGGGTTACAAACTACAAGTACTCAAAGGACTACATCAACGAAGACGGAAGCGTTAAAGACCACATAATGGGATACTTCACAGAAGATGTCGCCTTCTTCCACCACGACGATTCTCCAGATGACACATCCGTTTACACTAGAGAAGACGATTACGATTATTTAGCAGTAATCTGTAACGCCAATAAGAAATACTACGGATATGAGTTCACATACAACGCAAATACGGACTCGTATTATCCAGCCCTCATCATGCTCTCAAGCTCTGCTGCATACGCAATCGACACTTTCAGCGGTCTTGGACCAAACTTAGGCGCCGTCTCAGCCTCAATCTTCTCATTAAAAGAAGGCACCGATAACGTCTATATAGTTGAGAATGATGTTTTAAGAACAAGCATAGCGAGCTATTTCGACTTCCAGTTCTTAGGCGTTAACTCACAGGTTCTTGAAACTAGAACAAGCGATTTCGAGTTAGAGCTTCACGAAAACGGATCGATGACCATCAATACGGGATATGCATATTCTGAATATGGAAGAGTCGTTGAGCAGAAAATCGTCTTCAACCTCGACGTTTCTACGTTCAACAACACCACAATCCCATCATATGTTGAGATTCCTGACACAACAGGCAACGAAAGATTCTAATATCCATAAAAATCGCCACTAATAGCAATTTTAAAACCTCCGAGTACATTCAGCGTGTAAGCGGAGGTTTTTATTGTTAATTGCCGTTAAAAAGGCTATTTTCCGTAGGTTTCTTGGTAAACGTCGTAGATGATGGTAGTCTCCGCGTTCTCTGTGCCTGTTTTTAAATACACTTCTTTTATCTCGTCAAATGTACCTGTAAATAGATTGGCGGGCTTTATATCAATCACATATGGGGACCAAAGGTCGAATCTAGGTCCAATTCCATCTGTGTATGTGTACATATAACGGTTCGTTTTGTACGTCCAGGATATATGAGACCAGTTCACTTTGTCGAAGAATTTGAATGATGACCTCCAATTCTCGGCCTCATCAAAACATGACCATTCTCCGATTATGATTGGCACATCATATCCCATGAGGTTTGTAAGGGCCTTATAGAAATCTAGAACGAGCCCATTACCTTTAAATGGGGTCATATTATATATGTGATATGAATAAGAAACGTTTTCCCAACCGTATTTTTGAGGTTTAACTCCATGAATTGGGAAAGTGAAACACTCCATCATGATCATATGGTTGCTATCTATCGCCCTTATTTCATCATAAAGAGCATCGTAGAAATCAAAATTCAGTTTTCCGGCATATTTGCCTTCCGCTTTCCTAGGCTCATTCAGCAGATCATAAGCGGCTACGGTTTTCCTGTCTTTATATCTTTCCGCAAGTTTTTTCCAAACGTCAATCGTGGCCTCTTCGTTTTTCTTGTTGCCAAAGAGATTCCACTCATCATCCGCGCCGGAATGGTTATCGTGGTTCTGAGATCCGATCGCACCATGATAATCTATTATCGCGTATAAACCGTATTTCTCGCACATATCGATGGCCCAATCGAGTTTATCGAACGCATTATCTCTATACGTATATCCATCCGTTGTGAAGTTATAACAGGTGATTGGAATACGAACAGCGTTCATATTCATGTCTTTGATATTCTTGAAATCTATTTCCTGAATAAACGTGTCTATGTAGAGTTTCTCGAGTTCATCAATCTGATCATGAGTGAGATTAGGGTTCTCTTTCATTGCCGCTAAACCGCGCTTCGGGGTGTAGTGTCCAGTCTCAAAGCCCTCAACCGTGCTTGAAGCCATCCACCACTCCTGATTAAACCAGTCGCCGAGATTAAAGCCTTTCAATTGGAGGATATTTCCTTCTCCATCATATATATTGCGCCCACTAGCCTTGACAAAGCCGGTATCGTTATCTATCTTTGCTGGCCTGTTGGCGTTCACGGGAATAATGGTCAGGGTCGCGTAAAACGCAACTGGAAGCGTTATTGCACCAAGTAAACAAGACAATGATATCAAGGTGACTTTCTTTTTATCTTTCATATATTCACTTATCTTAAAGATAAAATAACTTAAAGCAAATAAAACCAAATCAATGAACAATACATTGATAAATACTCACTAAAACAATGTATTTTCAATCGAAATGAGCAAAAGAAAACCCCTAAGTCATCCTAGGGGTTTAATTGGTTTTAGTCTTCTTTTCGGAGAAGTTTGAATGTCTGACCTGCAACAAACATTGCGAATGCTGCGCCAGCAACGACTCCCGTCAAGACTTCGAATGCCTTAAGACCGACTCTCCATGGGACAGCGACCTTAACCATCTTTGTAGATGCTGAGTAGCCATCCATTGCTGCTGAGTAGTTAGCGGTGACGAAGAGCAATCTCTTCATTGATTCACGGAGCTTTAAGTTGAATGTAGGTGATTTTCTTAAAGCGTCTGTCATATCTGAATATGAACCCTTATCAAGGAAGCAGTCTGTGCCGTTCATGAATCCATCATCATAGACCATGAAGAGCTTACCGTTTGATCCAGCCATATCTGTTAAGGTGTAGCCGTCAAATGCCCATTCGCCTCTCATGATGTCTTCCATCAAGTCTGATGAAGCGGATGTCCAGATTGCACCAGCACGGTTGAATGATGTCATGAGTGAGTGTGAGTTAGCTCTATCAGGACGTAATGCGTCTTCCCATGGCTGTAAGTAGATTTCACGAGCAGCCTGCTCATTCATCCAGATACAGATACCGTTACGGTTGGATTCCTCATCGTTGAAGATGAAGTGCTTTGGACACGCGACAACCCACTGCTTCTGCATCTCAATGATTTCTGCTGAAGCTGCTGCGCCCGTTAAGTATGGATCTTCTGAGAAGTATTCGGCTGCACGTCCACCGAATGCGACACGGTGGATATTCATGCCTGGAGCATAGAGTCCGTGTAATGTCTTTGGAAGACCGTCGTGTTCAGATCTTGCGTCTGCAGCGATAGCCTCTCCGACTTTGCCGATTAATGGCTTGTTGAATGTTGAGCAGATGATGCCTTCGCAGCTCATTGATGAGAATCCCTCTGCGGTGTTAGAAACTCCGTAAGGACCGTCATCTTCATCTGTTTTTGGTTTAGCGATAGATGCGATTGCTGGGGTGTATCCATAGCACTGGACAAGTGTCTCCCAGAGTTCTTCCTGAGATAAGTTGTCGAGGATGAATTCCCACTCCTCACCGTCATATCTGATGCCATCCATCATAGCGAGAGTCATTTTCTTAGATGTATCACCCCATTTTGGCATTACCGCGTTAGGGTCTTCCTTGATTGACTTATGTGATGTGATGTCGTACTTCTCTCCACCCTTGCCGGTGATGATTAAGTTTGTCTTCTCTGATGGCAATGTGCCTGTCCAATTCTTTCTTGAGACATATTTGACTTCGCCATCTTCTGAAGCGGCGTTCTTGACTCCTTTGAATCTATTTGGATCCATGAAGTCTAAGTGGTTGGTGATTTCTGTTCCAACTGGCTCATCTTCAAGCTTTGTTGGATCAATTCTCTTTCTTGCTGATGATTTTGAGAAGATTTCTGCATCGACTTCATCCTGATCAAGGATCATCTTTGCTAAATTTGCGTTTCCATCAGCATCAGCACCATTAGCCCTTGTATAGCCTTTTGATGCTAAGACGTTATTTATTGCGTCATGTGAGTCTTTTGCGGCTGTTAAGTAATACTTGCCTTCATCGAGGATGTAAGTCTTATCCGCTTCTGCGTCATATGAGCGGAGCTGCTCGAAGTCAACGGAGACTGTGACTTTTTCGGATGCTCCAGGAGCAAGAAGTCCAGTTTTTTCAAAGCCGACGAGCTCAACGGATGGTTTTTCCATACCGACGATGATGTCGTGCTGTGAATATGGTTTCTGTAGGTAGATCTGAACTGGTTCTTTACCAGCGACTGTTCCAGTATTTGTAACTGTGACGTCCACTGTGTATGATTTCACTTTTCCGTTGCTATCCTTAACCTCTTCCCACTTCATGTCTGAATATTCGAAGTTTGTGTAGGATAAACCGTATCCAAAAGGATATGCGACAGCGCTTGAATAGTCGAATGCGCCGACAAGGCTTCTATTCATGACGACGTCTTCATAACGTGTCTCATAGTAACGATATCCAACATAGACGCCTTCAACATAAACGCCGTAGAATTCCTGCGTTGAGTTAAGTTCTAATTCATTTTTGTTGCCATATGATGATGAGAAGCCGTCATTGACTTTCCAATACATAGCAGCTGGATTAGAGAAGTTATCTTTTAAGAATGTGTCGGATAAGCGTCCGGATGGGTTTGCTTTACCTGCAAGGCATCTGGCGACGCCCTTTAAACCTGTAGCGCCAGGTAATCCGATCCACATAGCAGCATCAATGCCATATTTTTCATTGTCGATGAAGTCGCATCTAAGAGTGACTGCTGAGTTGATGAGGACAACGATGTTTTTAACTTTGCCCTGTGACTTTAAGGCAGCCAATCCTTCAAAGATGGAGATTTCATTTGCGGTGAGTGATAAATATGAGCCATCAACGCCGTCTGAACCTGCGTAGGAGACGTCTGCGCCTTCACCTGATTCACGGGTGATGACAGCAATGACTGTTGAATCGTTATATTCATCCTGAACACCTCTGTATGAGTTCCAGTCTGTTTCATTCGTAAAGAAGATACCATTCTTCTTTCCGCGGTTTGCCTTTCCAGCGCCTGATTCGACAAAGTTATATGTCGCATCGTTGACGTTTAGATCGGTCTCAGATTTGATGGCCTTCTTAAGATCATAGAAAGCGCCTTCTTTTTCACCATCTCTTCTAACACCTGGACCGTGGGTTGCATAGAAGATCCTGCCAGCGCCGCCAAAGGCGAAGCTGACCTTAGAGCCGCTTGCGAGAGGGAGAGCGTTATTCTCGTTCTTTAAGAGAACTGTGCCTTCTTCCTGAACATCAGTGTTGACCTGACGATAATAATCTTCAATGTCAGCAGCTGTTTTTAATCTAGCGCGGTCAATTGTTTTAGCCTCATCACCAGTTGCCTGAACTTCTTTGTAATCGCTTGTTCCGAAGAATCCGTGGATTTCGTTTGCAAACGGAACCGTTGCGGCGTTAGCAACTAATGAGACAACGAATAAGCTAGCGAATGTAACCAATAATGGTTCCCAGCATTTTTTCTTGAATATACCTGTTTTCATGGTTATTTTGCCTCACTTTCTGCAAGGAATTTGTGTGATTTCTTGCGGACGATGATTCCGACGACGAGTGAGATGATCATTGCGACGAGGGAAAGGATGAGTGATGTGAAGTAGCAGGCGACCAAAGTTGGATCGACTGGGTCACCAACTGTGCCTGATACGATTGGGTAAAGGATTGTTCCTAATAAGGAATACTCCTCAAGAATCTGATAGAAGAAACTTCCGATCAATGTAGCGAACGCTGCATAGTTACCAAATCTTGCGAGATAGAAGAGATGTGCGCTCTTCTTTCCTTTGATGAGGAATAATCCCGCTGCATAGCCGAGAACAGCTATGCAGGAGACGATAATTGCTGCAATTCCCCAGCCGACGACGATTTCGGATGGTTTTCCACCGTTAAACTCAGATCCGCAGTTTGCTCCGTAGAGAATTGTGCTGACTAAGCTTGAGAGGAAAGCAACAAGTGAGAGACCTCCAATAGGAAGTAATAATTTTGAATGTTCTTTGTTCATTTTCATTTCCTCCTAATTAGCCTCTGTTGACATTTGGACGAGTATAGAACTCGTAATCTGTCCATGTAAGTGTGGCATCTGTATAGATGTGCATTGCGTCAATGATTGGAGCCTCTGCGTGGAATGTACCACCGTGGTTGTTATTATTTGTAACAAGAAGCGTAATGTAGTTCTCTCCCTCTCTGAGATTTAAGTTTGTTGTAATTAACATATCCTCAAATGGTGTCTTGCCTTTTGATAAGTCTTCCTTGTCGATAAGGTTAGGCATTGGCATGTAGAGACCTCCATACTTGAGCCAGTCAACTGGTTCGTCTCCATTCCATTCTGTGTTAACGCAAATCTTAAACTCGTCTTCAGAAAGGTAGTTATATTCCTTTCCGTTATATTGTTTTGTCGTGAAGAAGACGTAAGATTCTGATGAGACTCTTAAATACAAGACTGCGTCAGTAACAGCTTTTGAAGATACAATGGTAAAGTCGATGAAGGCGCCTGGGTAATAAAGCTCGCGGACAAAGTATCCATTAGAAACGTTATTCTTTCCATCGGTAACGAAGTCGTAGTTCATAATCATCTGCTCTTCGAAAGAGTTAGTTGATGTGCCCTGACCTTCCTTGTCTGTAAAGTCTGCCGATTCGGCTTCGATTGTGTTCTTGTCAAGGAACTTAGCATATACGTCAACATTCTCTGTCAAGTTAGCTGACATATTAAATCTTGTTGTGAATGCTTCATCTACGAACCAGCCAACAAACAATGCGTTAGCCTTGGTTGGATCGCTTGGAGCGTTAGTCGAAGCTGCTTCATTGAACTTAACGTTATTAGTTGAGTAGACTGTGCTGCCAATGTGATATGTGACAGTGACGTCTTTATGTGATCCAGCATCTTCAATCCACTTTGCAGTGAGCAAGAGGTTGCCATTAACTGGCATATCGAATGTGAACTGGCTTGTTAATCCTGCATCAGAGAACCAACCGGCGAATAAATATCCTTCGCGGACTGGTGCTTCTGGAGCGGTTGCTGTCTTACCAAACTTAACGCTCTGGCTAGCTGGAGCAGCTGGTGCTCCTTCATAACCGAGATCAAATGAGACAGTATAAGTTGATAATGCCCATCCAGCATAAACTGTCATAGCGGATGTAATCGATGACAAGTCTGCTGGTGTCTTTCCGGCCGTTGCATCTTCATCTGAGTTAGCATCTAACTTAGTTAAATACCATCCCTTGAAGTCGTGTCCAGGATATGACATAGACTCTGCTAATGTGGAAGCAAATGCCTCGACTGAGCCATTCTTCTGACCGTAGACAGATGTCTCGCTGGTTGTTGTTGCGCCGTTTAAATCGAATGAGACGAGGAATTCGCTCTCTTCCCAGTGAGCATATAATGTTGCATCGCCTTCAATTGGCTTTGTAAAGTCAAATAATGTTCCGCCAACCGAACGATCGAACCAACCCAAGAACACAAAGTGTTCTCTTGTTGGATCTGCTGGCTTAGTCATGGTAGCGTCGATGTCGACAACGACTTTTGAGGCTTCAGCAGCGCCTGTATAGTTAAGGTCAAATGTGATGGTTGCTTTAGATACCTTCCATCCAGCATACAAATCAAAGGATGATGTTACGTTTTGCGTGAAATCGTATGCCTTTGTGCACTGCTGGTCTAAATACCAACCTGTAAATACTTTTGTTCCGTCTGGATAAACTGGATCCGCTGGCTTTTCTAATGTAGCGCCATTCTGAACCGTAATTGTCTTGTCTGCTGTAACGTTATCCATGAAATGGAAGACAACGATTCTCTCTGAGATGTTTTCTTCCCATTTCGCATACACCGTAATGTCTGCATAAATTGGTGCTGTTGGATCAAAAGCTTCTTTTGCGTCCGCTTTATAGCTCAAATACCATCCGACAAATTTATAACCAGGGCGAGTTGGTTCCTCTGGAAGAGTGACTGTTTCGCCTGCACGAACTGTGACTTTGATGACCGTGCCATCGAAGTTGTTATTGAATTTGATTACATATTCATCATCGGTTTGGATGATGTTTTGTGAGGAATTTGAAGGATCTACTGTACCTCCGCATGCAACAAGGTTGCCACCAAGTGCAAGCACAGATGCAGCGGCTAAAAGAAGAGATACTTTCTTTTTCATATTTGTTCTCCTTTATATTTTAAGAATAACAGGTTTTCCCCTTATTATCCTTAAATCTCCGGCACGCCCTTCGACGTACCGGAGACTAGTATGCCTAGTTTCGTCTAGAAACGAAGTTTAGCAATTATTTTTCGTCTTTCTTTGCTTTTCCAGCAACGACTGCACCAGCAAGTCCGAGGACTGCTACTGTAGCTGTGACAGAAACGATGCTTCCTGCACAACCCTTAGCGTCTGCTCCATTCTTGCCATCAGCGCCGTCTTTACCGTCAGCGCCCGCTGGACCCTGAGGACCCTGTGCGCCTGGCTGACCATCTGATCCGGCTGGACCCTGAGGACCCTGATCGCCCTTTTCGCCAGCATCGCCCTTTGGACCCTGCTCGCCAGGTGCGCCGGTATCACCCTTGTCGCCCTTGTCGCCTTTTTCGCCAGCATCGCCCTTTGGACCCTGCTCGCCAGTTGCGCCGGTATCACCCTTTTCGCCCTTAACGACTCCAAGGTCTTCGGTTGTTCCGTCTGTGTATGTGACGATTAAGTGGCCTTCGTCATTGACTGTTGTTGAAGCAACGCCCTGGTGTCCAACAACGATTGTTGTGGATGCTGAAGCCTTGATCCATCTGTCGATAACGACATTGACTTTAACCTGATATGAACCGGTTGCTGTTGTTGTGCCTGAGATGACACCTGTTGCTGAGTTGAAGGTGAGTCCTTCTGGGAGTGTTCCTTCAAGTGTGTAGACTGCTTCGTGTGAAGCGTCAACCTGGTCGAAGCCAAGGTTAATCTTTGTCTTAGCACCAACGAATGCTGTGTAGTAGTTGTCTAATACATATGCCTCTGGAGTGATGCCGTTTCTTGAGTGGCCCTGGTTAGCGTATTCGTTATACATTAAGAGAGCTGAATCACGGACGATGAACCACTGGTTATTGGAGTAGTATCTCTCCTGTCCTGTTGCCTCAACGTCACGTCCGATGTAAACACCGCCCTTTGTTCCGGTAAGTGGGTTGTCATAGTCTGGATCCCATGTACCTGAGAAGGCTTTGTTATCAACTGCGCCGTGATTTGCAGCATTTGGATTACCGATTGTGTCGCTGTTCTTATTGCCTGGAGCGTGGTTGTGGCCTGTACGAAGCATTAAGTCCTCAGCTGCAACGTTGGACTGTGGTGAATACATATCTGGGTGGAAGAAGAATCCTGTTGCACCCCATTCGTTACGGACGAGTGATCTGACCATGTTGAATGAAACTGGTGTTGGGATTGAGCCGATACGTGCGAATGCTGACATTGCACCTTCTGCTCCACCTTCCTGGATGCCCATCTGGAATGGTTTGATGTAAACTTCACGGATTGCCTGTTCTGAAACCCATGCCATTAAGTCGCCTGAGTTACGGTTTGTTTCCTGATCGTTGAGGAACATGTGCTTTAAGTGTGAGCCAACACCACATGACTGGATGCCCTTGACAACAGATGCTGCCATATGTCCAGCGTGGAAGCCGTCAACTGAGTAGTACTCATTGTTACGTCCTGAGAATGGAGTTCTGTGGGTGTTGATTGCTGGGTTTAACCACTGTTCCTTAGCTTTAGATAAGTCGCTCATGTTCTTGAATAAGCCCATTGAAGCTGTGACTTCGCCCTGCTTGTAGCCGAGATCGACGTTCCAGGTCTGAGCGATTGTTGTGTTACAGCACCATGAATATGTGCCGTTGAATGATGTTGGAGAGTCTGCGATACCGCCGTTTGGAATTCCGAGGTTTTCGACTGGCGAACCGTCGTTACCACCGTTCCAGCATGCTGTTGTGAAGTCTGCCCATGTCCACTGGTTCATGAACTTGAGCCATGCTGTCTTGTTGGTTAAGCCTTTGAGCTTGCCGTATGTGATTGTGTATTCTGGAGCGTTGTAATCAATGCCGTTTAAATCATTGAATAAGATCCATGAGTCACCTGCCGCCTCTTTAGCTGCTGCCTGTGCTGCTGCGTTAGGCATCTGTGACCAACCTGCCATTTCTTCTTTTGTGACATCTCTGCCGTGGTTGTTACCATCGAAACCGTTGACGTCATCTGTGAAGAGCTTGTCGCTATAGAGATAGCTACCGACATTTTGGACGCTTGAGCTTTCTGTGAAGAGTGCTAAATAATCCTGTGTTGAGATTTCTTCGGCGTTTTCTGCAGATATTCTCATTGAAGCGCTGAATGTAGAGCAGTTACCGCCGCTCTTGGTTGAGAATGATGTTCCGTTTGTGATTGCCTTTGTAACAAGAACGCTTGTTGATGAAACGGCACCTGAACGGCTGTTTGTTGTTTCGTATGTTACATAATCACCAACTGCATAATCGCGGTGTGCTTTTCCATCAGCTTCGCCTCCATTAATGATGAATGTAACAGGTGCAAATGCCTGGAGAACTTTATAGATCTTTTCTCCGCTACGGATGTATTCACCTACTGTGCTGAAGTCGCCTGAAGCGGTGATTTCTCTTGGTGCTGGCATATCCTTTGTTGCTCTAACAACTGTCTTTGTATCTTTGATACCGATGAGATCGCCTGTCTTATAATCTGTTGCATTGCTGAAGTAAGCGTGCTCTGGAACCCATGTGTTGAGCTGGTAGCCGTTATAGTAGGACATTAACTTGTTGAAGTTCTCTGTGACGACATATCCGCCGCTGAACTGTCCAACCAATTCTGTAACTTCTGCTTCGCTGAATGCGCCTGCTGTGTGATTAGCAACGAACTTGTAATACTTAACAACTGCACCACCTGTGACACCTGTTGTGACTGTTGTGACCTTGACTGTGTCACCGATGTTGTAATTGAGTGTGTCGCTGAATTCTGGGAGGTTTTCTAAAACATGTCCGTCAGCAACAACATTAGTCTTGAGGCCTTTTGGCATTGTTCCTGCCATATCGCTTCTTGAGAGAAGGACCTGCTCTTCTGTGAACATTCTGTCGTCAGAATCGATGATTCCATCACCGTTCCAGTCATTGTTGTTCTTTCTTAATGACTGTGATCTGCCTGATGAGAAGAGGTTTTCAACTGCCTTATTGGAGAAGTCATCTAATCCAAGCTTAGCATCATCAGTGATTGTTAATGTTGCTTTGTTTGTTGACTGTGAGCAGTGTGATGTGTTTGCTGCGATGATTGAGTAGTCGCCTGCTTCTAATTCATAGCCCTTGAATCCGTTGCTATTAGCATCTGCATAGTCATATGATGCCATATCCTGGAGATTGACTGTGATTGTGAGAGTCTGTGACTTTCCTGGCTGTAAGACATTTGTCTTAGCATAGCCGATGAGGACGACTGCTGATTTTTCGATTCCACCGTGTGTGTATGGAGCCTTTGAATAGATTTCAACAACTTCCTTACCTGCGACTGAGCCTGTGTTTGTGACTGTGACTGTGACATCAACTGTCTTAACATCTGCGACTTCGTCAACGCCTGAAGCGACGTGTCTTGAGTTGACCTGTGAAGCTGCTAAATTTGTGCGGCTGAGAACTGGTGTTCCGATGTTGAATGATGTGTATGATAAGCCTGAGCCGAATGGATAGACGACATTGTCTCTATACCACTCATCTGCCTGAGCTAATCCACCTGGGGTAGATGTCTTCTGGAGCTTGCCACCAACATATGAGAGGTTGCCAGAAATGATTTCTTCGTAGATTGTCTCGCTGTATTTGTATCCGAGATAGATATCTTCGCTATAGTCAATGCCATATGCGGAAACGCCTGTGAGGTTCTTTCCGTCTGGTGTCATGTAGCTGTTTCTTCCAGCTTCATTCTGGACGTTAGCGATTGAGTTGTACCATGTTGGGTTTAATGTGAAATCCTTATCCCATGTATCTGCTAATTTACCAGATGGGTTGATTTCGCCAGAAAGGAGTTTTGGAACTGCTCTTAAGCCGTTTGTTCCTGGACGTCCGATGAACATGACGCCGTCGATGTCTGCGTCATTCTGTAAGTTGAACATTTCCATTGCGTTGGAAGTGTTGAGTAAGACGACGACCTTATCGCACTGTGCCTTAGCGACATTGATCATTGCGATTTCAGCTGCTGTGAGCATCTGGTTGTGCTTGAATTCTTTGCCTGTGCCGTCTTTTGCAAGAGCTGCGTGTGACCATCCGCCGTTCTCTGTTGCATCAGCTGCTTGTTCTTTTGTCATGACTGGAAGGTCACTACCTTCACCGCCACCTCTCTTGAGGACGACAACTGCAACGTCTTTGTAATCACCGACGTTTGCTGAAGCTGCGTTTGATTCGGTAACGATTGTCTCATTAACTTCGAATCCATCGTCTGCTAATGCGATGCGAACGTTACCCGTGTTGTTGTTAGCGTTTCCGCCTGAGTTCTGGAGAGCGTTTGCTGCTGATCCGAAAACTGTGACTTTCTGTGTTGCCTTAGAAAGTGGTAATGCGTTGTCCTTGTTCTTTAAAAGGACTGCGCCTTCTGCTACTAACTGGATGTTGATGTCGATTGCGGCCTCTTTTGCCTCTGCTTCAGTAGCATATGCTGGTCTTGCATATCCACCGTTAGCTGCACTTGCGACTTTTGCTGAGCCTGCTGAAAGGATTCCCATGACTGGTGCGCATGCTAAAGCTGCAACCATCAAAGGGGAAGCGACCTTCAAAAGACTTGGTCTCTTGTGTTTTAACTTCATCTAAAAATTTCCTCCTGTTTTAGATTATGTTAGGGACATCTTGCCCTATGTTTGAAAACAATATAAACGGAGATTTTCGAATTATCCAAATATTTGAACGTTTTGCTCATTATGTTGAAAACAGCACCCTTACTTGCAATAAATATGAACAAAATGAGCATAATTCAAGCAACTAAAGCATAAATGCACGTTGAACAATCTAATAATATGAAGATAAGCGCGCACATGTTTACAATACGCGATAAATTGAAAACAAAAAGGGCACTTAGGCCCCTTTAATAAATTTGTGAATAATATTCCCACACCCGAGGTATGCTAACCGTTCTATTCTTTCTTCAATGGCGAATTCCATAGGATTATCAGGATTGGCATCGTCGATTACGACAGCGTCGAATTCATACCCTTTTTCGAATAAGCCGACTTTACCAAAGAAGGATCCTCCGCCAACGGTAGCCATATAGAAAGCTTCTGCCATGCTGAGCGGTCTTATTGAATTATCGACATAAAGGCTTCTAAGTTTTGATACCTGGACAGATGTCGCCATCACATCCAATAAACTGAGCGTGTGCCCGCCCGCTACATCGCTTCCTAAACCGATGTGATATCCATTCCTTAAATAATAGCCGGCAGGCGCTATACCCGCTAAGACATTCTCGTTGCTCGTTGGACAATGAGCGATGTAAACACCGTTTTTCTTGATGAGCTCATCCTCTTCTTTTGTGCAGTATATGCAATGAGCCATAACAGTTGGGCATTCTCCGCCGAATAAGCCGTATCTATCATATGTGTCTGAATAGTGTTTTGAGTCAGGACAAAGCGCTTTAACCCATTTGATTTCATCTCTATTCTCGTTCAAGTGGGATTGCATGCCTAATCCTGTTTCTCTAGCTAGCTTTCCAAGCTCGCACATATAGTCATCGGTAACGCTTGGCGTAAATCTAGGGGTAATAATTGGTTTTACGTTTTTAAAATTGCATTTCTCGATCCAGGCTCTAGTGTCTTTCATACCCTGCTCCACTGATTTTTCACAATAATAATCAGGAGCGTTTCTGTTCATGTTGAGTTTTCCAACATAAGCGACGAATCCGGCTTCATCGAGCTGCTTCATGAGCTCAAGCGTTGCGTCGTTGTGGATTGTTGCAAAAATAACCGCTCTAGTCGTAGTTGTGTTCTTTAGATCTTTAACAAAGTTGGCGTAACCCTTCTTTGCGTATTCGATATCGCTATATCTGCCCTCTTCTGGGTACGTGTATTTCTCTAACCATTCAAGCAACTGAACATCCATGGCGGTGCCACAATATGAATATTGAGGCGCATGTAAATGCAAATCGCTCATGCCAGGTATAATCAAGGAGTTTCCATAGTCTTTAATATCGATGTTTGAATATTCGATTGGAAGTGTGGAGAAAACGCCTAAACAGACGCCGCTATCAACGACCGCATATCCAACTCTAGTCCTATAAGCACCTATTAAAGGTGTATCCACAAATGTACCTTTTACCGCAAACATCATAATCCACTCCTTTTGAGCAAAGCATTATATCACCAACACCATTGTTTTTCATCGAGACCAAAAATGAGAAATCACTAAACATTAGATGCCATTCTAATCGGTAATTAACAAGAAATAGTAACAAGATTGTCATATAAGGCACTTATTAAAAGGTCTTAAAATAAACAAAATTAGAAAGGCATTATTATGAACAAGAAAGCTTTAGTCTTAAGTTTAATGGCTTCTATGTTCCTCGCATCATGCGGAACAAAGCCAACACCTTCTTCAGAGCCAAAACCAGAGACATCAGTTCCTGAGCCAGAGCCAGAAGTGCAAGAAGTTAACGTCTTTGTTCTTTCCGGACAATCAAACATGGAAGGAAATACATCTTATAAAAACGGTGATAACGATTACCTTACAACCGCAATCACAGACCTTGGCTATGATGAGGCAAACGTCTGCTATGATGGCATTCCTGAAGTATTATCAAGCACATATTGCGCAGGTTATGGACAATTAAATCACAACAATTTAAATGGAAACTCACAGGTCAGTGCAACTAACACTGAAAACCGCTTTGAAGGAAAGTTCGTTCCAACAAAAGTCGGATTAGGAACTGGAAACGGTTCGAAGATGGGACCAGAACTCGGTTGCGCATATGGACTTAGAAACTTTGCTAGTGAAGATGCGCCAATCTTCTTCATCAAGATGGCATCCAATGGCTCAGGTTTCGAGCAAAGCGGAACACAATACAACTGGCCAGTAAAAGATGCAGATGGAAATTGGCCAGAAATCAACCTCTACCACACATTCGCAAAGCCATTCATCGACAACAACCTCAAATTGATCGAAGGTATGGGATACAAGCCAGTCATGAGAGGATGGTTATGGCATCAGGGCGAGTCTGATACCGGTTCAGCAAAGACCGCTAAATACGCCGAGAGACTTGGCGACATGGTCGAATTATTCAGAAATGACTTTGCTGACATCGCTCCAGATCAAGATGGAGCTAACATCGGATTCATCGATGGAATGATCTGCGAATCATCAACTTGGACAGATCCAGACAAGATGAATGCTGAAAAGCAGAAATTCGCTGACTCAAATGACATGAACTTCATCGTCGATACATACGGAAACGAAGCAAAGATTCCTGAGAACGAATTGAAGACCGGAAACCCTGGCGGAGACTCGATGCACTACAACACAAAGAGCTCATTCCGCTTAGGCATGGCTTACGCAAACATCATCATCGACAACGGATTGCTTGATTAATTAATAAAAGACCCCAAATCTCAACGATCTGGGGTTTTCTTATGCCTTTTGTTAGAAGCCTAGGTTTTCATTAACGAGAATGACGTGAACACGTCCTTTGTGTCTCTCATATCTCGTGATTAAGAACTGGCAGCAGATGGTGTCTGGGCACTTACAGTCAAAACATGTGCCCTTCTTCACGCAAGGAGTGGATAAATTGAATCTCTGAGTATTGATAGGAGCTGCTTCGTTTCTGGCGCGTTTGAGCGCGTGATCGATATCCTTTGTGACTTTATTCATTCCGACAATCAAAACAAGTTTACGTGGTCCATATGCATAGGCGGAGACTCTATTGGAGTTTCCATCTATGTTAACCATGACTCCGTCCTCTGTTATTGCGTTCGCACTGCCGAGAAACACATCCGCATCATACGCGAACAGTTCTGCGGAACGTTTATCAGCCGCCTTATCTCTATCGCAGAAATCGTAATCTCCGTTTTTCATCGCATCCAACAAGCCGATTTCAGCAACCGACATCGATCCGCCTTTAGTGACTTTGCTTCCTGGCGGAATCAATTCCAACGCTTTTGCTAAAGCCTCCTCTTTCGTCTGGACATAGTATCCTGACATATTTCTGCTCTCTAATCCGGCTATTACCTTCTCAGCCAAAACATCATTTCTCTTAGTTCTAATTGGATCCATTCTTCAATACCTCTTGGGATTAATATAACCAATCCGAGAAATAATTAAACAAAAAAGCAGCGATTGCTAGTCGCTGCCATTATTTATGCGTTGAATTCTTCTAATGCCTCCAAGAATCCGTAATATGCCGGTTTTTTCTCATAATTCTCATTGAACAAGAGAGGATTTTGCCCACGCTTCCAAGATTCGTTGTCACGGATTCCCCAGACGACAACCGCATTGATGTCCGTTTCTCCTTTGCTATTAGACTCAAGAACCTTTTTTATCATGTTCTTATAAGCGGTCTTTTGGCCCTGGAGTGCGGAGTCTCCACTGCCGTTAATCGTGATATCAAGCTCGGTGATTTGGCATTTAAGGCCTTTTTCCTTAATCATCTTTGCATCGGTAATGATGTTATCGAGGTTCGCATTCGAATCGATATGGCCCTGGATGCCAACTCCATCGATCAGTTCCTCTTCTATCGCTTTCTTAAGAAGCGTATTGACCGCAAAGCTGCAGTTTCTAGTATCGTAGTCAAAAGAATAGTCGTTATAGTAAAGCTCCTGTTCTGGATCTTTGTTGTCAAAGGCATACTTCATCGCATAATAGACAAAGTCGTCACCAACCGTTGAATACCAGTTGTTGTTATTGTTTCTGATGCCTCCGTTTTCGATTGCCTCGTTTGCAACGTCTATTGCATATACGAGACCAGGCCATCTGTTGTTGATCGTCTCAAGAGTGACTTTGATGTAATTCTCCATTCTTTTAAGCATCAAATCTTTGGAGGCCTTAGGTCCGTTGTTGGTGTAATCGGTTGTGAATAACCAGCCAGGTGTCTGAGAATACCAAACGAATGTGTGGTGTCTAATTCCGATGTGATTTGCCTCTGCAAAATCATAAATCTTCTCAAAAGGCGATGTTTTTATTGCAATTCCGGCATTATCGCCGTTTTTCAAAAGGGCTTGGCAAGCTTCTTGATCCAAGACCTGTTCAGGTTTTCCTTCGTTTTCAGCGGTAAGAGAATTGAAATCATTCTTGGCTATCTTTCTATATTCCGTGTTTCTCATCTGACTTCCGGAAATACATGTGCCCACTTTGAAATAGCCATCATATGTTTCCCAAAGACTCTCATCGTTATATTGGTATCCTGTTGTGACGGTTTCTGCGCCCAATGTGATTTCGATGTCATCAACAAAGAAAACGGCTGGAGTAGATGTATCCTTAAGCTTGTATTGCAGTCTGATTGCACCTAGGGTTTCCAAGGAATCGAATGACACAATCGTTCTTATCCAGCAATCCTCCTTTGATTCATCGATCGTGATGAGCTCTCCGGATATTGGATTATTCATGGAGCTGCCGACTACCTGAAGTTGAAGCGTATCAATGTTGCTTCCTTGAGGAACGAAGTAATAAAGGGAGATGATGTCTCCATTTTTGCCATCGTCTTCGTTGAAATATTGATTAACCGGGATGTCTGTTCCAATATATCCGGTCCCCGTAACCTCCACTTGAATCGAAGAATCGTCTTCGTTTCCGTTGTCCTCAACTATCTCTGCTCGCCCTTTTCCGGATTGGACTCCGATTGGGGTTGTCTCAAAATCATCTCTTGAGCTCCATTTCTTAACAGTATCACCAATCTCTAACGGTCCCGCTGGTTCAGATGACTCAGGTTCCTCTATGATCGGTTTGCTTTCGCTTGGTGTCCTTCCACCACATCCCGCCAACGCTGAAAGCGACAGCAAAGACAAAGCTGTCAGGAAAAAACATTTCTTGTTTCTCATATCTATATTCCTCGATTGAACATAGTTTATTTCTAAAAGACCGTCTTTCCAACGGTCATTCTTGTGCAATTTATGGGATTATTTTACAAATATCGCTATTTTGGCCGGTATTTGATATGCAATTCCATATTTGCCTCCTTGGTTAAAAGAAAAGGCCCCCACGTCATGAAGAGCCTCATGTGTTTTGGATTAGAGATTTAAATGCTTGTAGCTGATAGCGGTGATGCTGTCGGAGTTGATAAGTCTTGTAACCCTCTTCTCCTCAACCTTAACCCAATTATCTTCAGCTGCGACAAGTCTTCCATGGTATTCGACTTCTTCGATCGTCTTGATTACGACCTCTTTACCAATAAATTCTCTGATAAGCTCGTTTGGCATGGTTTTAATCTCCTTGTTAATTCTTGTGCGTCTAATGTTTCTAAGGCGAGCACGTTTTCTTTTTGAGGCCATGATAGCAATATTAGCGGCCATTATTGCACTTGTAGCGGCAACATTCATATCAATACCTCCTTGCTTATAGTTATTATATATTTATCAAATGAAAAGTCATTAAATGATATCTTTTGTTAATCAAAAGAATTAACAATCACAAAGGTGTTGTAATGTTTTTTCTCTACAATTAGAAAAAAAGAATATTATTGTTAAATAACAACTAACATTTGAAAGAATTTCTATATAATCACCGCTATGAACATCGAGAGAATAAAAACAATTCAAAATGAACTAAAAGGCATCACGATGGTTGTCGCTAGCAAATACGTGACATCAAACGAGATATCGGAACTTGAAAGCCTTGGAATACATGATTTCGGTGAGAATAGAATCGATGCGTTTCTTGAGAAAAGCGAAGCCTTAAAGGACCATAAAATAACTTGGCATTTCATAGGCCACCTCCAGACAACCAGGGCAAAAAAGGTCATCAACAAAATAGATTACCTCCACTCCCTAGATTCACTAGAATTGGCAAAAATTATTCAAAATAGGCGCGAAACACCCCTAAAATGCTTCATTGAGGTGCATGGAACATCATCTGAGACAAAAAACGGTGTAAATCCAGAAAACCTTGGTGATTTTATAGACTCACTCAAAGAGTATCCAAAAGTTCAGGTCATCGGACTGATGGTAATGAGTGATAAAGAACAGTCAGAGGAAGACAAGCTTAAGGTGTTCGAAACAACCAAATCCATTGCTGAGCAATACGGATTAAAAGAGACATCTATGGGCATGTCAGACGATTACAAGCTAGCAGTTAAGGCGGGTACCACATTTGTGCGACTCGGACGCATAATCTGCTTCTAGAAAGGAAACAATATGAAGTTATTAACAGTTCAAGACATTTCTTGCTATGGACAGTGCTCCACAACGGTTGCGCTTCCAGTTCTTTCAGCGTATGGCCACGAAACCGCCATATTGCCATCCGCAATCCTATCCACTCACACTGCTCCAGGTTTCAGTGGGTTCACCGTTTTAGATCTTACTGATGAAATGCCAAAAATCATTAAGCATTGGGAAGATACAGGCATCAAGTTCGATGGTTTATATACTGGATACATCGGGGATGCAAGGCAGTTTGACTATATCCTCAAAATAAAGAGTGAGCTCATGAATAAAAATGGTCAGTTCTTCGTTGACCCTGCGATGGCGGATCATGGAAAGATGTATTGGGGGCTCGGCGAAACAATCGTTCAGGGCATGAGAAAAATATGTTCAGTCGCTGACTATATTCTCCCTAACATCACCGAAGCGTGCTTCTTGACGAATACCCCATATCAGGAAGTGCACACAGATGAATTCATCAACGCCCTTCTTGAAAGGCTTTTGGCGTTAGGGTGCAAAAACGTCATCCTCACAGGATACGAAAAAGATGGCAAATTGGGTGCGATTGCTTACGATGGCAAGGAAAGAGTCGTCGTCTTAAAGGAAACACAATACCCAAGCTATCATGGAACAGGAGACATCTTCTCAAGTGTCATAATCGGTAATTTGTTAAACGGAAAGAGCCTCTACGACACATTAGATGATGCGACAGACTTCATTGTTAAAAGCATACAGAAAACCAAGGGCGACGAATCCCATTGGTATGGCGTTAAATACGAAGAAGTTTTGGCTGAGAGAAAATAAAAAAAATAACCTTCCTAGATTATTCCGGGAAGGTTTTTCATTAGTCGACTTTGTGACCTGATACCAGTTCGAAATGGCATTTTACAATACCTAAATCAATCTTGTTGCATGGGCCGCCTTTGGATATCGCGGTGACTTTATCGCCGTTCAATGTGAATTTAAACGATTGCTGATTGATTGCAGTTGGAGCGAGCATGACAGCTTCCATGCCTTTCTTATACCATTCAGGAGAGTTGTCATTCACATCAGATAACGAAGATAACTCTTTGTTCTTATGAACAACGCCTTGGGTAAGTCCATATCCTAAAGATATTATGATTGCTTCTTTCTCCCCCTTCTCGACTTTGGCCATGCTCTTACCGTGCGTCATGGCGACCCAACAGGTATTTAACCCAAGTTCCTGGGCCTTTAGAACGAGCAATTCACCAAAATACCCGGCTTTTTCATCTAAATCAGGACTTTTCTTGCCAGTGACGGAAATATAGTTATTGCAACCGGAGAAATGCCCATAATGGGCCATTAATGAATTAAAGCATTTTGGCTCATCATAGACGATTTGTATATTCATATCGTTTTCGGAATTAATTGATGAGGCTAAAGCGTCTAGTATCTCTCTTTTTCCTTGTTCGATTATGGCGTCCTTATACTGCCTCACGCTGTGTCTAGATTTCATAATCTCTAAGCAATCCATATCTTTCCTCCAATTGTCCGCATTATAACTTGAACACGTAAAGACTTCACTCAAAGAGAAAACAAAAAGGATGCCACTTTGCAGTGACATCCAATGTTGTTGCTTTTTATTCAGCAGCGGCTGGAGTTGGCTTCTTGCGTAATGCGAGGAAGATAACTGCTGCGCCCCATGCTGCGGTTCCGACTGCAACTACAGCGGTTCCGACGTTGAGTCCGATGACCCAATATGCTTCCTTATAACCAAGGATGTTAGCCTTCATAGCGTTGGAGTTGACCAATGCATATAAGTTGTTGTGAGCTGTGCGTCTAAGCATATTAGTGTCTTTTGGATCTGTCTCAGTTACATAGGCTGTTCCGTATGGGTTCTTGCCTGGCTGTAACATGCCGTCTGCACCAGCGACTAAGCTGAGGTCGCCTCCTGCGTAGAGCATCTGCTTTGAATCCATGAATGCCCATGACTTATAGTCGCAGATGACTGAGCCAACGAAGCCCCACTCTTTTCTTAGGACTGTTGTGACTAAACGGTATGATCCGCCTGCCCATTCATATCCGATACGGTTGAAGGAAGTCATTAAACCGTGTGATTTACCTTCCTTAACAGCGATTTCGAATGCCTTGAAGTAGAGTTCACGCATTGCCTGCTCATCACACCATGTAGCGATGCCGCCTCTGTGTGTTTCCTGGTCATTTAATGCGAAGTGCTTGACGTTAGCGTAGACGCCTTTTTCCTGAACGCCTTTGATGACTGTTGCAGCAAACTTACCTGTGAGTAATGGGTCTTCTGCATAGTATTCTGTGTTACGTCCTGAGAATGGTGATCTGTGGAGGTTGACACCTGGAGCATACCATCCTGGGTATGATAATCCGTCACCCTTTTCGTTACCGACTAATGATTCGTTGCCAAATGCATTTGCCTGCTTCTTAGCGAGTTCGAGGTTATATGTCTGTGAGAGTAAGCACTCTGACTGATAGTAGACACAGCCATAGACAGCTGGGTCGCCCTGGAATGCGACGAATCCTGTAGGTCCGTCAGCTGATGTTGTTTTTGGAACGCCTAAACGCTCAATATCGGTTGTTGAATAGCATCCTTCATTGAATAATTTGAGCATTTCTTCAAACTTCATCTGATCGAGGAAGTCGTTCCATGTTGGATCGTCATAATCTTTGCCAACTAAATCTCTGAATGAGACGCCTTTATCTGCGCCCATTGTTGGGACAGCATCAAACACTTCGTTGTTTGTTGTTTCTTTTGATCTCAACTTAGCCTTGATGTCTGCTGTGATGATACGCTCTTCAGTTGTTGTTGGGTGAGGGAATGTTCCTTCCCAGTCTGTACGAGAGAGGCTCTCTGTCATGTATGATGTGCACTCATCCCATAATGGCTCGACTTTTGTGCCTGTGACTGGGTCAACTTCGTACTTGTAACCTGTTGCGAGGTTCTTTGTGAATGTTCCGAAGTCTGTGTGTGCATCTGTTCCTGCGTGGAAGATGTAATTTCCACCATCGAGTTCATAGCCTTTGAATCCATTTCCGTTAGCGTCTTTGTTATCGAAGCTTGCGAAGTAATATGGATTGACTGTGATCTTGACTGTATCTTCTTTGCCTGGTTCGAGAAGTTTTGTCTTTCCGAAACCGCATAAGACTTTGTATGCCTTTTCGATTCCACCGCTTGTATAAGGAGCTTCAACGTAGAGCTGAACTACCTGCTTACCAGCGACTGAACCGGTGTTTTTGACCTTAACGCTAACTTCGAAGTCCTTGGTTGGGTCTAATGCTGCACCTTCTAATCCAGCGACATCAACGATGTTCTGTTCAAATGTTGTGTAGCTTAATCCATAACCGAATGGGTAAACAACATTGTTGCTATACCATGTTGGATCATCTTTACCACGTGTTTCATAGTAACGATATCCGAGATAGATATTCTCTTCGTATTCAACGTAATAATATGAAGTTGGCTTTGTCTCGTTCTCAAGATAGCTGTCGCCGCCCTTTGAGAAGTTACCGCCGAAGTTCTGCCAAACTGGGTCTTTGTCATAGTTTGTGTAAACTGTGTCGACTGTATGGCCGGATGGGTTAACTTTTCCTGTGAGGATTTCGCCGAGCGCCATGATTCCGTTTTCACCAGGGCTACCGATATTGATGCATGCATCAACACCGCAATTGGCACCCTTTAAGAATCCTAAGTCAACGTAGTTTGAACCGTTGATCAAGAGGATGACACGCTGGAACTTCTTGGAATCGACGATGTCTTTTAAGAGTGCCTTTTCGTTCTTGTCGAGATCGAGATAGTGTGCTGCACCATCGTCTGAAGCACGAGGTAAGTCGAAGTTTTCGCCTGCGATACGTGAGACGACCATGATTGCTGCGTCTGAATATTCAGCATATGTGTTCTTGACTGAGTCTGGATATGAAGTGAGTGGTGTTTCGCCTGTCTTGAGTGTAGCAACACCTGACTGGTTCTTATCCATATCTGCCATGGTTGGGTTGTCAGAACGTCCATCACCTGAGAGCTTTGTGTTGTTGTAGAAATCCTTTAATGCGTTGTTGCATTTGATTCCGACTGCTTCAAGTGAATCGTAGATTGTTTTTGATCTAGCAATGATTTCCTTTGAAGGGGCTGCAGATCCTGAACCACCGTAGACTAAGCTAACTGAGTTCTTGCCGAAGATAGAAACCTTGGTTCCTGACTTCATTGGGAGTGCATTGTTGTCGTTCTTAAGAAGAATCATGCCTTCTTCGCAGATCTCTTTAGAGACTGCCATGCCGTTATTGTATGCTTCTTCTTTTGTGTTGCATTCCTGTTCGAATGGTGTTCCTGGATCGTTAGGGTCAACGATTGCTCTCTTATGTCCAAAGACACCACTTAAGACGACTTCATATTGTTTAGCGAGAATGTTACCTGCGGTAAGAACGCCTGCTAAGAGAACAGCGCTTACGCCCCAGATAATGACGCTAGGTTTTAATATTTTTTTGAGGCCCATATTTTTGTTTCCTTTTTTGGGTTGTTTTTAAATTAGTCTCTCTCGAGGTTTTCTAAAACTGCTGTGTTCCACATGATTTCTTCTGAAGAGAAGAGTTTGATTGAGTCAACACATGGAGCTGAGGAAGCGATAGTTCCGTTTAATGTATCCATGTTATCAACTTTCATCTGGATGACGTTTCTACCAGCGTGTAATGAGACTGATGCGCTGAGGAAATAATCCTGGAATGATAAGAACTGTCCGATTTCTGGGATGTTGTGGAGTGTGATTGTTCCGTATTCAAGCTTTTTGTCGTTGACAGTGATTGGGAATGAATCCTGAGTGACTCTTGCCCAAACTTCGTCGTTCTCTGGGTTTGTAACGCCGTATTCAGCGCCAAATCTAGCAAGAATTGTAACGTTATCAACATCGTTCTCGAGGTCGAGTTCCCAAGTTAATGTATCGCCCTTAACATACATGAAATGGACGAATGCGAGGTTATCTTCATCGAAGCCAGTGACGCCATATTCATCATAGAAGTCACGTCCGATTAAGCCTTTTCCCTGCTGACCGCCTGAATATGTAGCACCAGGCATACCTAATTCGCCGCCATAGACGTCTGTGATATCGTGGCAAAGCTCAGCTTCGAAGATCTGTGGATCCATGTCTGCTGGAACGAACAATGGTTCGAGTGTGACATCCTGCATGACTTTGTTGAGGTCTTCTCTTTCGAAGTCCCAAATCTGTCCACCGTTTTCAACGTTCTTCCAACCATAGAATGCCTGTCCTGCAGGTGCTTCTGGATCTGCTGGTTTGGTAAGAGCTGTGCCTTCTGAAACTTCTTCAGCTGCACCATCGCCGATCTTAACGGTGTGCTTTCTGTTTGAAACAGGAGCTGTAGAGGTTTTAGGCTTTGATGAAGTTGTTTCTCCACCAGCCTGTGATGTGCCTCCTGCCTCTGAAGTGCCAACAACAGCTGATGTGTTTGTCTCTGATGTCTTGTCTGGAGTGTTTCCGCTTGATTTAACTGGATCTTTGCCACCGCATCCTGTGAGAAGTAATGTAGCAACAGCAAGGCCCATTAATGCTTTTTTGTTCTTCATTTTCTAATTTCCTTTCAATTTGATTCCAAAATTATTTGGAGAACATTTTTTAGTGTTCAATATTCTAACAAAATATAAATATTTCCGCTAGGCCAAGTTTACATTTTGTTATAGAAATTGCTAGGGCTAAAATGCCCTAGCAACGCTTCTATTTGGTTTTTCGCTTATTCAGCTTTTCTCTTTTTGCCAGCGACAACTGCTGCTGCAAGAGCGATTGGAGCAACGAGGATTGCTGTTGCAGCAATTGATCCCTTGCATCCTTTCTTTGGCTTCTCTGGATCTGGATTTACATCATCTTCCATGCCGCTTGGATCAGCGACTGCTTCAATGACGAACTTGTAAGCAACAGTTCCTTCCGTGCCATCTGCGTATGTGACATTTGCGATAACATCAACTCTATATAATCCAACGTGTGCGAGGTTACCTGAGAGAGTTCCATCTTCACTTAATGTGAGTCCTTCTGGTAATTCGCAACGCTTGTTGAGTTCATATGTTGCGCTTGAGATTGTCTTTCCGTTGTATTCTTCTGGGAGTTCAACGTTGAAGCTGAAATCTTCACCGATCTTAACTTCTGCATCTCTTTCACCAACAACCTGTGTTAAGCCTCTCTGCATACCTGTTGAGTTAACGCACATGTACATTGTCTGCTTAACATCCTGTCTGACCGCATTCCACCATGAGAATGGGATGACCTTCTTGCCGTTGTGTTCATAGACTGGAGCACCTGTGCCGCCTGCCCATGTTGCTGTTGCGTCCCACTTAGAGATTGTCTGGCCGTTGAAGCCTGATGAGTCTAACTGAGAGTTGCATCCTGCAAATGTACGGTTGGTAACGTTCTCGTAGCACTTGAAGTTGACTGAGCCGTTTCCTGAGTGAGTCATATCTGATAAGACTGAGCCCTTGAAGCCCCACTCACCACGTAAGACTTCTGTCATTAATGGATAGCTTCCTGCTGTTTCCTGTAAGCCGATACGGTTGTATGATCCCATGACGCCGATTGACTTGCCTTCCTGGAAGACCATCTGGAATGACTTGAGGTAGATTTCTCTTAATGCCTGCTCGTTAACGAATGAGATACCGGATTCACGGTTCTTTTCCTGATCGTTGACTGCGAAGTGCTTGAAGTATGCATAGACACCTCTATCTGTTGCAGCGCCGACAACCTGAGCTGCCATTCTACCCATTAAGAATGGGTCTGCTGAGTAGTACTCGAAGTTACGTCCGCCGAATGGAGAACGGTGTGTGTTGACACCTGGGCCCCACCAACCAGCTTTACCTGTGATCTGTGATTCCATACCAACACATTCGCCCTGTTCGTGAGCAAGTTTCTGGTTCCATGTAGCGGCGATGATTGGAGATGAGACCCACCACATGATGTTGAATTTCTGTGGTCCGTCACCTTCTGAGAATCCGCCTTTGCCGATCTGGTCTAATGATGGTGATGACATTCTGTTGTTCTCGACGAACTTCATCATTTCTGCCCATGTGAATTCGTTGATGAACTCATCCCATTTTGGATCATCTGGCTCGACATCCTTCATGTCGATCAACTGTGTGCGGTCACCTTTTGCGAGTGTTGAGTTTGCCTGTGTCCATCCGCCTGCGACTGCATCATCTTCTGTTCTATAAACTGCTTCTGGCTGATATTCGAAGTTCTTGTCTTCTTCGATTTCCCAAATATTGAATTCGTGTGTTAAGAATTCCTCGAAACGCGATCCTGCCTTAACGGTTCTGTCTTCGATTGTTGGGTGTGTTGGGAATGTTCCGTCCCAGTCAGCACGTGAGAACTGTGTGAATTCGATATCGTCTTCACCTGGCATTGAGCTATAGAAGCCTCTGTCTGTGAATCTGTTCTCGACCTTGTTTCCTGTGAAACGATCGTTCTCATACTTGATGCCGCCGTCTTTAACCTTTAAGTCGACTGAATCATAGTTTTCGTGAGCGTTCTTGTTTAACAAGACTGAATATGTTCCGTCATCAAGTTCATATCCCTTGAATCCGTTGCCGTTAGCATCTGTGAAGTCGTAGTTTGCGACATCCTGGAGATGGAATGTGAGGTGAAGTGTCTGTGACTCGCCTGGCTGGAGTGTCTTTGTCTTGTCAAATGCACATAAGACGTGGTCTGCTTTTTCGATACCGCCCTTTGTGTATGGTGCTTTCCAGTAAAGCTGAACTGTGTCTTTACCTGCGACGTCACCGGTGTTTGTAACCTTGACGCCAACTTCGATTAAATCTGATGTTTCGTCGAGTGTTGAGTTCTTCTTTGGAGCGATTCTGACGATTTCCTGTTCGAATTCTGTGTATGATAAACCGTAACCGAATGGGAAGACGACGCCTTCTTCTCCGTTGTACCATGCATCTGCAGCTGCCTGATCTTCTTTAGCCATATCTGCATAGCGTGTCTCGTAGTAACGATAGTCGAGGTAGATACCTTCTTCGTATGAGACGTAAGCTGCTGGCTTAACGCCGTTGATACCGCCCTGGACAACTTTCTGAGCCTGCTCTAACCATCTTGGTGATTCATGCTTTGAATAGTTCTTATCAGAACCGTAGCTCAACATTGGTGAGCCATCAGCTGCGAACATTGTATCCTGAGCTGCGTGTTTTAATCTGTTGCTTGTGTTTGGGATGGCGACGTTGGTGTGTCTGTTATCTGAGAAGTTCTGCCATGTTGGGTCCTTGGAGAAATCACGTGTCCATGTGTCAACTGTGTGACCTGATGGGTTGACATCACCGCAGAGGATTCTACCAACTGCGCCTGGTCCGACGTCACCTGGGTTACCAATCCAAAGGATGCCTGCAACCTTGTCATCGTTCATGAACTGATCGCACTCGAAGATGTTTGATGAGTTAATGACGATAATAATGTGTTCTGTGAAATCGTGTAAGTTATCGAATAATTCCTGTTCGTTATCTGATAACTGAAGAGCGTGCTTTTCTGATGATCCAAACTTGACTGAGTCTGTTGCGTCTGCTGTTAAGACGTCGCAACCTTCTGAACCTTCACGAGTGAGAACCTGGATAACGGCATCACTGTATTCATAGATTGAATCCTTGATTGCATCTGTGTAGCTTGTCCAAGGTGTTTCACCGATAGTGACTTCGGAGTTTCCTTTCCATCCGTCGTTTCCGTTTGTACGACCTGGGCCAGATCTCTTATCGTCTTTGTAGAAATCTGTAAGTGTGTTGTTGATTTCAAATCCAGCGTCTGTCAAGGAGTCCTGTAAATTAACTGATGTGACACCGGATGAGACGGAACCTGCACCAGATCCTGCACCACCACGTGCCAAGTTTGTTGATGACTTACCAACGACAGAGATTTTGCTGCCTTTTGCCAATGGTAAGCTGCCGTCGTTTTTAAGGAGGACGAAACCTTCATCTGCCATCTGTCCATTGACCTTGGTGGCATGCTCAATATAAGCTGCTCTTTCACCATACTCGCCAATGTAAGCGGCGCTGGCTCTAGCTGCGTCTTTGCCAGACATACCAGCGGCTAACGCCAATGGTAAAACCATGCCAGTTAAGAAAAGCGGAGCTAACGTTTTCTTTTTCATCTTTTTGTTTTTCCTTTCTCTCTATGGAATAAAGCGCACCATATCGACTCGATAAGAGTTCATACGGGGCAATAGGTCATGAAAAACCTAAATAGAAAGCTTTATGGCTATCAATTTATATTGATTTGTTAACTATTTATATGACAATTCAAACATATACTATAGACAATTATCGCATTCTAGACTTTAATGTAATAAATAATTCAATTATTAATAATTGAAAATGAAATATTTACTTGATTGCAATCATGCAATTTTTCCATATTTGCGCAAAATAGTCTAAAAAAGAAAAACCGGCTTTTTTAACCGGTTCTCTTATGAATTTGCTTTCGCATTATAAACAGCGTAATAAGAGTCTTTCTTGTTGTACGACGAATCGAACAATAATGGCCATTCATCGTTTCTCCATGAATAATTGTCCGAGACGCCCCACCAGACAATAGCGTTTATATCGATCTCGCCCTTCTTCTCGGCCGCAAGGATCTTGTCCATCAAAGACTTATATGCAGCGGTTTGCTTGGTGTACATATCAGCGGTGTTTTCCGTGATGCCAATATCAAGTTCTGTAATCTGACACTTAAGCCCTTTTTCTTTAATCATTTTTGCATCTTTAATGATCGTGTCCATGTTGGTGAAATACATGAGATGCCCTTGGATGCCTAAACCATCCACGAGTTTCTCGCTGATTGCCTTTTTTAAAAGCGTGTTCAAGGCATATGAACAATTGTTGCTCACAAAGTCGTATGAGTAATCGTTGTAGTAAAGATCTTGGAAATCGCCTTTCCATTTGTGAGCGAATTTCATGGCGTAGTAAACATAATCGCTTCCGATTGTATCGTACCACTTATTTTTGTTTTTCCTAACAACCCCGCCGTCGATCGCTTCGTTAGCGACGTCGATTGCATAAACTAGTCCAGGGTACATATCGTTAATCGATTTTAACGAGACCATTATGTAATTCTCCATTCTCGCAAGCATGACTTCTTTAGAAACTAGCGGGCTTCCTTCGTTGTAATCGGTTGTGAAGAACCAATCAGGAGTTTGGTTATGCCACACAAAAGTGTGATGTCTAACCCTGATGTGGTTTGCCTCCGCAAAATCATAGACGCTTTTGAAGGAGCTGGTTTTTATTGCAACTCCGGCATTATTTCCTTCTGCCATCAACCTCTTACATCCCGCCTGGTCGAGGACGTGTTCAGGTTTGCCTTCGTTCTCTGCGGTAATTGAGTTGAAATGCTGTAAGGTGAGCTTTTTTATATTAGAGCTATTCAAAGAATATCCCGATAAGCATGTTCCAATCTTGAAATCATCTTCATATAGCTTGTAAAGACTCTCCTCTTTAGGGGTTCTTGGATCGGTGACTGTTGGGGTGCCAATTGTGATATTTATGTCATCTATTAAGAAAGATGCCTCTTTTGTCTTGTCTTTTACGGTGTAGATTAATCTAAACGCTTTGAAATCATCCACCGAATCGAATGACACCGTTACTCGTTTCCAGGTCTCTTCATCTGCGGAGGTGACATTGATTGGAAGGCCATAAATCTCATCCGCATAATTGGTGGATAAAGCCTGTAACTGGAAAGATGCTATGTTGCTGTTTTTTATCGCATAGAAATATAAGGAAATAATATATCCATTTTTAGCGTCTTTATTCTTGAAATACGGGGTTTTTGGGAGAGCAGATGTGATATAACCTTTCTTGTCATATCCGGCCTTCAAATCGTATGAAAGTGAGCACTCATCGTCGTGACCAAATCCTTTAAATACGTTTCTATAACCATAACCCGCTTCTGGATTGTTAGGCGTTTCCATAGGGAGGCCGTTGTAATCATTCGTGGAAGTCCACTTCTTCACGGTGTCACCGACCTGAGGACCCGTATACGCACTAGAGGAGCTTGTCTCTTCACTAGATGAAGACGATTGCTCGCTGCTAACAACGCTTGATTCTTCTGAACTCACAATCGAAGACTCCTCGCTGCTAACGACAATAGATTCCTCTGAGCTATGTTCAGAAGATTGTTCGCTTGAAATATTGCTAGATTCTATAGACTGGCTGCTTTCCGGTTGAGAAGATGCCGGTTTTTCCTCAAGGCTCGAGGTCGATATCTCAACATGACCGCAAGACGCGGCAGACATAACAATCGAAGCGATGGCAAAAACCACCAAAAGCCCTTTTTTCTTTTTCATAGTCAAATATTATTACACTTTGTTAAATAGAAATGGACTATAAAAGCAAAATTGAAGACCAAATTATGCGTTTTCTTTCTTTTCTCTTAAGAGCACATATTTTTGAATAGGGAATAAAATGATTAGCTGAAGGGTTCCTGCTGCCATAGACGCGATAGTTGGGGCAGCACCAACAAAGAAAGCTACACCACACCCATTCAATGCATTAACAATAACGCCCTGTAACCACGTTGAGAAAATGATTAAAGCAAACAATATGACTATATAAAGAGCAAAGTGCCAGATTGGTGCATCGGACTTAAACGTCTTGCTTCTATTGATAAAGTATCCGACCGTGTTTGCAATTAAATTACTTAGAAAGAAAGGCAACATATACCCCCAATTGGCGTTGCCCTCACCAACAGTGGTTTCATTGAAAACCGCGGCCAGAAACGCCGGCAGCGGAGAGGTGAAACCCTTCATCATAAAATAAAGGATATTTACCAACGCGAGCTGAATGACTGTCGCAAGGCATGACACCAAAACGAACTTTATGAATTGCCAGATTGATTTCTTATTGCTCATATGAAGGATTATAAACGAGAGGCAAACGCTGTCACGCCTAAAATAAAAGACCGCTCAACAAGGAACGGTCATTCTATCAAATAAGTATGATTGGGCCCTCGATCGGACCATCGCTTTCGGTATCTTCTATTGAAGAAGAAATAACGGAAGATTCCTCGGTTTCAGATGAGATGGATTCGCTTGATGAAACTTCCGACTCTTCTGAAGAGGCTTGAGAACTCGAGGACGATGAAGTCTTCGCTCCACCGCACGAAGCTAGAAGCAACGAGAACGCCAGGAAAACCAACGTTTTCTTTAACATTTAGAAAACATCCTCTTCCGTTTCCGTTGGGTTGCGAATTAAACCTTCAGTTGAGGTTGCAATAACATCTCCATCTTCGATGTAGATTATTTCGATTTCTGGTTTATTAAACTTTTCCATATCTAACCTCCTACTTTGCTAAGTAATCCTCAACCGCCATGTAATAGTCATACAATGACAAGGCGAAATTTCTGAGAGATTCATTAGAAGAATTTTGCTTTGAATAGCAATACGTGAGTACGCTATAAGTGACTGAAACGTAGGATTCACCTTTTGATAATCTAACGGTGAACTCTTTATCGAGATCCTTTGCGCTAACGTTGTTTATTTCAACGTAATATCTGCCGTTCTTGGATAAGATCTTATCCGATGAGATCATCTCTCCGTTGATTGAGGCTTCATATCCATCTATCGAACCTTCAGGTTTCTCAACGAAATACACCCTGATGGTTGTCGATGTGAGAATTTCAACCGTTGCACTATAAGCCTTGATATCGTCAGAGTTGTTTTCAATATTAAGCTTGTTGTATTTCTCATCAATAGATGTTGATAAGACTTTAGCGTCTTCTTCAAGATAAGAATTAGCTAGGCTGTATTTTTGATAGTCGAAGTATTCCTGAGCCGCTGCACCATAATTCAATAACGCTGTGACAAGAGACTTCAGTTTCTCTGATGAGCTGTTGGAGCTTAATACTTCTTTGCAGTACTGCTTAACTGAGTATTTAGCGTCGACAGCCTCATTGTCGATTAAGATTCTGATGTCAGAACCCATCTGATATGGGGCAAGGGCAACGCTGAATTTATATGTCTTGTAACCAAGAGACATGTTTTCTGTTCCCTTAACAGTTACGGTGTCTGCACCGATTTGGATTGTTGCCTCATCATTTGGGTTATATGTAGAAGATAAATCAACATAGAAGTTGAAGACAGGTGTTGAATCGAAACCGACCTGTGCCGCTTTGACATCTGATTTCTCAACAAATCTGGCAGTGTTTGATGTGACAATTACAGTTTCCTTGCCCTGTGGTGTATAAACAGCCTGACAGTAGTAAGAACCAACATCTTTTGATGTTAAGTGTTCAATGAAGTTATTTTCTCCTTCATAGACTAATTCATCATTCTTGCCATCAACATATTTGTACCAGCGGTATACAGGAACAACATTTTCAGGCTTGTTCTTGTGCACAGCTTCCAATCTCGCGTTGTCGTAATTTCCACGAGCCCTAACGAAGCTCTGAACGTACACCATTTCGCCTGTGATACTGGTGTCATCAGAGATGTTGAGGTCTAAGCTTGCATCTCCGGTGTTATCGTTGATGGTACCGCCGATTGAGGTTCCTTTATTAACTGTAACTTCAATTTCGTTTTTGAATGAATCGTCTTCGGTACCGATGTTGATGTCCTTGCTAACAGATGTTGAAGAAATGGTTACTTCAACTTTTCCATTAATTGTTCCGCTGTCACTTCCGACGTTGATGTCTTCGATGACTGATAGGCCTTCGACTAAGACGGTTACATCGCCGTTGATGTCTCCTGTAACCGAGCCTAAAGTGAGATCTCCCTCAATCTTTGAGTCCAATATATCGATTTTGATTGAACCGTTGATGTCTCCTGAACCCGAGCCAAGATAAATATTGTTGCAAATGCTGCTTCCTTTGATGTCGATGAGGATGTTTCCATCTACATCCGCATTTTCAGATCCACCGTGCACTGCAATTCTTTCACTAGCAGGCACATCATCAGGGTTTGGGTTGTTGATATATGTATTGTGAATTCCTAATACAACAACAGGATCCGCAGCACCTAAAGATGTGACTTTTGGATTAACGCCACCACCATAAATCGTTCCGTTGATGACTGTTTCATAGTCGCTAGGTTTTGTACCATCGTTCAATGCCTTTGTTGTATTTCCAATATTTAAATTGATAGTGCCTGCAACTAAAGCGATTCTTAAATAGTCATCAGAGTCGCCACTAATACCGGCACCGCCACCGTAGACGTTACCATTAACTGTGCAACCAGAAAGGTTAAGATTTACGCCTTTTGTAACTTGAGCAACATTAAATAGATCGTTCTCTCTTCCGGTTGGAGCAACTTTTGAATAGTCAAATCCCTTACCACCACCGTAGACGTTGCAATTGAATGTACCACCAGTGATTGTTGCGTTGATTGAACCATAGACATTGCCCATAGCCATGACCTTGTTTGAAGGGTTTAGAATGTCGTTTTCACGATAACAGCAACCCAAATTGCCATAAACTTCGGCTGAAAGTTTATTTTTATCATCGGTGTGGATCATGGAAGATGCACCAGCACCACCGCAATAGAAGCCTGATTCATGGTTTGTGTCAGCTAAAGTGCCGCGTAAATCGGTAATTCCAAACATTACGTCATCGCTGATATTACCAAATGTTCCGCCTGTGACATTAACGTTGATGTCTCCATAGGTATTACCGGCTGCAGATCCACCCATAAATGATTCAATATAACCGCCAGATACATTGATGAATGTGTCTGCCTCATTTTTCACGAACGCAGACGTTCTTCCCATCGAACCACCAATTAAATTTTTAACATAACCACCTTCAACATTAATTGTTGTTGAACCGGAATAGATATATGTTTTCTCACCAACCGAGGACGTATATTGGTATCCAGCGACACCTCCGACGACCCTGTGAACTCGAGCCTCGTCCTTGATTGTAATTTCCGAATCGATGTAATTGAACCAGTCATTTGCGCTTCCGACATATGAAGCATATGCGGTGCCGCCAAGCACTAATTTTGGTTTGTAGTGATTTGACATAGAGCCAGTATCAGCGACTCTGTTCGACAAGGTTATTTTTCCGAAATCGCCAGACAAGAAGGTCAAGGTGTTTTCGTTGCCCTCGAGAGCGACGGCCAGTGCCGGACCAGCAACATAAGCTCCGCTGGAATTTGTTTTTCCTTTTCCGCCAGGACCATTGCCTCCCGCAAAAATCTGGAAGTCTCTAGCATATTCAATGCATGTATCAAAGCCATCCGCCTCGACAAAAGAATCATTATCAACTTTGCAGTCATCACCGAAAGTGAGGTCGTTTCCGCAAGCAAAGAGAGAGTGTCTTTTTTGAGTGGCTGGGTTTGTGTAATTTATTTTATTTAAAATAAGATTTGTGCCGATGTAACCGTTGCCATCGACATCTCCGATTGCCAATCTAGGATATATTTCATCATCTCCGATTTCCCCGATGATAGAAATGTTGTCATGGCCCTCACCAAATCTATTGGTTCTAGAGGTTCCTTTTGACGATTTGTATGTTTCATTTCCAATTAAATGGATCTCTAAATCGCCGCTTTTAGATAAAGCTTTGTCCAATGTTTTAAAAGGGCTGTCCTCTGTTCCGCCGTTGTTATCGTTGCCTTTAACAGAGTCAATGTAATAAACAGAAGGGGCAACCTTTGCTACACTGGCTTTATTTGGAACTAAAGCCGAGGCGATTGATAAAGTGGACACGAATAGAAATGTTAAATTCTTCATACCACACCTCCTTGTAATGATTCTCGAAATATGTAATTGGAGCCAAGTACAACCAAT
>JAKSVF010000013.1 GCA_024408235.1 Bacilli bacterium | reverse complement strand
GCGAATCCTAGATTAATGAAAACTATAACCAGGAGCCAAGCCCAGAACGATTTGCCTCTTCTAACGTTGAACATCGCAAATTCCAACCTCCATCAGTTTATATCATGCCATCAGTCGCCTTCTGGCCTAGGCCAAACGAAAACCACGAAGAATCAAACACAAACAGTTTCGAATTTCTCCTCTTTCTTATAAACGAGGTAACACGCAAACATGCCGATTGCCGATACAGCGAAAATTGATGAGCTCACAGCGAACCCTATTATCCCATTGTTCCTGTTTTCCTCGAAAGCAAGAACATAGTCATCGTAGGAAAAATAGGTCTCGAATTCAGACTTTACGGTGTACACATAGGTCCAAGAAGTACGCTCCTTGTACTTTATGGAAATAAGATTCGGATCCATCTCGATGAATACCTCAAGCACGTCTCCGGGTTTCACCTCTTTAAAAAAGTCCTTGTTGAAGCGAGGCTCCTCAACGCTGCCGATTCGATATTCTACAGGATCGCCTTTCAACCCTATCGCGTAATCATCAGAAACAGTCCTTACATACTCGAACTGACCGCTGACCAACTTCAAATCGGACTCTTCCACCGGCTTCTGGGAAAAGGAAACCCCGCCTGTTATGGCGCCAATGCACAAAGAGCAGGCGCAAAGAATGGAGAGCATGATGCATCTAGGCAGGAATTTCCCTCTCGAATGTCCTTTCACCTTCGGGTTCTGGTATTTGTACTTATTGCCTAGCCATTCGTCATCGTGCTCCAAATCCTTATCGATGTTCCCCTTGATGCGCGCCGGAACCGACAAGAAGGCAAAGAAAAGCGGAACGCTCAAGATGGCGGACACGAGACCGATAAGGCTTTCGGCGAGGAAAAACAATAAAAGCCCAATTGATATAATGGCCAAAAACGCAATAGATGTGACGAGAACTACTTCGGTAGCCTGCTTGCGCTTGAATGCGTCGGAGTTCTCCCTGAACTCGCGCCCTATTTCTTCCAAAGCGATGATCTCATCGCTCTGCGGCTCATCATCTCTCGCGCTGTTGTTTTTGGGTTCGACCGGCGCATTGCAGGAAACCGAATAAATCTTGGCCGCCGTCCTCTCGCGGATAAGCCCGATCAAATCATCGGCGCCGACAGTCCTCTTGTCTACCGTGAAGCCGATCCCGTTTCTGCAGACGACTACATAACCATTCGAATGAGAGTCAATCGATCGCACTTCGTCGATCGGTATCTCCCTGATTCTTGCGAATCTCCTAATGTAGATGCGATTCCCTTTAACAGCCTCGAACTGGGCATAGATGAGGAATACGAAAAGCAAGGAAAATGCGCCGAAGCACGCAGCGACGATCAAAAAAGGAAGGTTATTGGCTTTCTCGCCGTCGACGGCAATCAACGCGGCGGCGCCGGCAGACGTCATCGCGCCAAACACTGCAAAACCAAAATTAACCACTGCTTTATAGAATTTGGAAGCGGTCGTTTTCAGATCGTAATCCAAATTCTTTTTTCTCCTAAACGAGGACAAAATCGCTATGTAGGCAGAGACTATAAGCAAGAAGTTTATTATCGCGGCAATCAGCATCCTATTGTTTAACGCTCCTTCTCAGGCCTCTATTCTAACAAAATTTCATGGTCATCAGTTATGAATTTCGATATCAGAAGGTTCTAACACGGATTTGTAACGCGGTCTATCATTGTCTTCCTAAAACGATATGAGGAGGCTTCGCATGATAAGGAAATCGCAATTGGTGAAGGAGAACGAGAGGCTGAGGAAGAAGGTATACATCCTCGAGAACATCGGGATCGGCCTCAATTCTTCCGTGAAAGAGAAGGAAAGGGCCTGCAAGAGGTTCCTTGAGGACAACCCAGCCTACACCCCCTATGAGGTCTGCACCGCGATCGGGCTGAACAGAGGGACCTTCTACAACTTCCTGCACAACAAGGTAGAGGAGCCGTGGTTCGCCAGGAAGGAGGCGGAGGTGACCAAGCTCGTCAAGGAGGTCTTCGAGGAATCGAGGGGCGTCTACGGCCAGGACAGGATCGTCATCGCGCTGAGGTCCAGGGGGATAAGCATCTCCAAGGAGACGGTCTCGAGGATAATGAAGCGGAACGGATTGAGGGTGGCGTCCGTGGTGAAAAGGCCGGCCAAAAGCGTCAGAAGGGACAGGCAGCAGTACTACAGGAACCTGCTCAAGAGGCAATTCGACCAGGATGCCCCGAACAAGGTGTGGGCCTCGGATTTCCTCGAGATCAGGATCGGCAGCGTCCGCTACTACCTGTGCGTAATACTCGACCTTTACGCAAGGATGGTCGTCGCCTGGAGGGTCTCGCCGAAAAGAAGCGACCGATTGGCACTCAACACCTTCAGGGATGCCTACGCGAGCAGAAACGAACCGGTCGGCCTGATATTCCACACGGACCAGGGCTCCGAATTCAGGTCCCACCTGTTCATGGATTCCCTGAGGTTCTACGGGGTCAGACAATCCTTCTCCTACCCTGGCGCGCCCACCGACAACGCCTGCATGGAAGGCTTCTACTCAACGCTCAGGAAAGAGGAGATTAATATAAATATTAACAGTTACGTGGATCGCCTTGCGCTGGAGAAATATCTCTCCGAATATTTCGCCTTCTACAACGGGAAAAGGATCCACACCAGCAACAAGGGCTTGCCTCCGATGCTGAAGGAAGAGGAATGGCGCAAAAAGCGACTATAATTTTTTTATTATTTATAATAAAAGCCCAATTCTTCGTTCGAATCGGGCTGGGGTTACATATGGTGGGCGTAGCAGGACTCGAACCTGTACGTATCGCTACATTAGATCCTAAGTCTAACGCGTCTACCATTCCGCCATACGCCCAGCGGCAAATATTATAACTTAAATATTGATAAATAAAAGGGAGCCTTTTAACTCCCTTCCCACAATTAGATGTCGTCAACTACACAATCACTGATGCGGCGTAAATAAGAAGCATCATTTCCATGTCATTCTCTTTTTCTTTTTTCTTTTGCTCTCGGCTGAGTTCTCTAGTCTGGGCTTTACCGATTGAATTAGATTTTTTGTTCTTGATTACCATACCTTCCTCCTAACTTGACGTTCCTCTCCCCATGGAAAAGAACGAGTAATATTAGGATTATTTTATGAAATGGCAAGCAAATTATTTCTTTTTTAATTGTCTGAGGTTAGATGACCTTGGTCTTGAGTTCAATCTTCTGTAGTTTTCGTTTAAAGATTTCTCATAATTCGACATAGATAAATCGTTCGGATGATAGAATTTCATGTCCTTAATAACTTCAGGCAAATACTGTATTCTTTCCCAAATATCAGGCCTATCGTATGGGTATTTATCCTCTTCCTGGACGTTCACAGGGGTTAGTTTCAAATAATCTTGCACAACAAAAGGTCTTTTGGACGCAAAATCCATCGCCTCTTCAATTGCAAGGCATGAAGACTTTGATTTAGGAGACAATGCTAGTTCGCAGACTGTGAAACCAAGAGGAATGATTGCCTCCGGGAAACCAACCTTCTCAGCAGCTTCAATAGCCTGTTGACACCTTGATACAGCTGCAGGATTTGCTAACCCAACATCCTCATAAGCCGTAACAAGTAATCTTCTCTTAATGGAATCGAGATCTTCTGCTATACATAATCTAGCAAGATAATAAATCGCTGCATCTACATCCGATCCTCTTATTGATTTTTGGAGAGCGGAGACGGAATCATAATGCTCTTCCTCATTCTTATCCATCGCGTAGTTAGGGACCTTATTGATTTTTTCTATGTCTTCTCGAGTAATTATTTCTTCTTTCGAGAATTGAATTGTGGCTTGTTCAAGTGTGTTTAAAGAGAAACGCAAATCGCCACCGCTTAATTTTGCGATGTATCTAAGCGCGCTTTCATCGAATTTGTACTCGTTATTTACGCCTTCTTTGCACGAAACTGCACGAAGGAGCCCCTGATAAACATCTTCTTCTGTCAAAGACTTAACTTCAAGAAGTCTACATCTAGAACGCACCGCTCTATTCAGAGCTATATATGGGTTTGCGGTTGTAGCTCCGATTAAAAAGAATGTCCCATCTTCAACGTATGGCAACAGCAAATCCTGTTTTGTTTTGTCCAGTCTATGAACCTCATCCATGATGATTATTGCGTGGCCAAACAGCTTAGCGTCTTTTATCGCGGACTCCATTTCTTTCTTGTCTGTAGTAACAGCATTGAGTTTCTCGTAATGGATGCCCATTGATTTTGCATAAGCTTCCGCGATTGTTGTCTTTCCGGTTCCTGGAGGTCCGAAAAGAATCATAGAGAAAGGTTCTTTCTTCTCGATCGATCTTCTCAATATGGCGTTTGGTCCAACAATGTGTTGCTGTCCAACCACTTCATCTAAGTTTTTAGGTCTTATCCTGAAGGCTAATGGGTCTCTCATAAGTAGAATTATAATTGATTTCATTCACTCATTGTTAAAAAGGTTTAATATATTTGCATTATGAAAGTTATATCAAAGCAAGCAAACGCCAAAGACTGCTATGTCTGTGGCACAAACAACCCATTTGGACTACACGCAAACTTCTACAACATGGAAGACGGATCATGTGTTGCCCTTTTCAAATTCGACTACAATCACCAGTCTTATCCTCAGAGAACACACGGAGGAAACATCACATCAATCATCGACGAGACCATTGGTAGAGCCGTCTGGTGCTTAGACAAGAATATTTGGGGATGCACAATAAAACTAAATATGCAGTACAAAAAGCCTGTTCCATATGAAACACCTTTAATGTGCGTTGGAAAAATTGATAAACTCACAAATATCACATTCCAAGGTTGGGGTGAGATCAGAACAATGGACGGAGAAGTTCTTGCAAGAGGCGACGCCTTATACATGAGACTAACCCCAGAGCAGATCTCGCCTGATCACAACGATTACGATGCGATGATGAATGAACCGCTTCCAACTGACATTGATGAGATCGATGTAAAATGAAAACGCCGATAGATAACATCTTTGCTTCATGGGCAAACGGCGTTTGCCATAGAGGCTTACATGATTTAGCTAGACCTGAAAACTCGAAATCCGCTTTTGAATTCGCCATAGAAAAGGGTTTTCCTTTTGAATGTGACATAAACCTCACAAAGGACCACCGCTTCATCGTTAATCACGATGGAGATTTAAAACGCGTGACGGGTAAAGAGGGAAACATCCGCGATTTGACCGTAGAGGAAATTCAAAGAGATTACCGCTTATTTGATGGATCCTACCTCATCTCCTTAGAGGAATTAATAGATCTATGGGCCTACAAGGTTCCTCTAGTCTTAGAAATCAAAGTACAAGAGGGCCAAACTGAAGACATAATCAAGTTTGTAAAACCCGTGTTAGAAACGCTCGCCGATAAAAGCAAGATTGTTCTTATATCATTTAACGGTGACGTCTTAAAAGGATTAAAAGACACCGATATTAATATCGGCAGACTATACGGAAGAAAAGAATGGTTAGACGCTAACAGTGTCGACGCAGATGAATTTGACTTCATTGATTCAGAGGTTCGTCTCGCATTCTTGTCAAAGAGAGTCAGAACTTGGAAAAGACAAGGGAAGAGAATCTTAACATGGACTATTACCAATAAATCTAGGGCTAGGCTTTCCAAGAAATATGCCGACGCAATGACTTTCGAGTTAATTGATTCCTCAAAACCTTTAGACGGACAAAAAGAAAACAAGTATTTAACGGAGCGCGTTAACAAAAACAAAAGAGCATAAGGCCTCAGAGATGAGGTCTTTTTTGCATGAAAAAAGCCCTGCTTTCGCAAGGCTTACTTTCTAGGTGGTGCCGACCACCGGAATCGAACCAGCAACCTACGCATTACAAGTGCGTTGCTCTGCCAATTGAGCTAGGTCGGCAAGTTTGGTGGGTGTTACGGGTTTCGAACCTGTGACCTCTTCCGTGTGAAGGAAGCGCTCTCCCACTGAGCTAAACACCCAACGGGGGTTCTCTCGTAGAACACCTCTATTATACAATATTCAGTTTCGACTAAATATTATATTTTGATTGGTGGGCCTTAATGGGCTCGAACCATCGACCTTGCGCTTATCAAGCGCACGCTCTAACCATCTGAGCTAAAGGCCCACACCGCACCGAAGTGCTTTAATAATATACAACTATGGATATTTTGTAGCAAGTAGAAAAATTACTATTTTCTTATTATTTAATGTACGCGCGCACGTTAGAGGCAAAATTTGACATAAAGAAACAAATCATATAGAGTTTTTAAGTCCAAAAAATTAAGAAGGATAGACCTATGTTTACATTTTTTACAGATACCGACTGTGACATCACACCTGAAGTCGCAAAAGAATACGGTATCAAACTCATTTCAATGCCATATTCAATCGATGACAAAGAGATCTTCCCTTACATTGATTTCCAGGAATTTGACGCTGAGACATTCTATAACATTTTAAGAAAGGGCGTTCTCCCAATAACATCTGCATTAAGCCCTGAAACATACATTCAATACTTTGAGCCTGAATTCGCTGCTGGAAGAGACGTTTTATATGTCCACTTCTCTGAAGCGATGTCAGGAACATATAACGCAATGTATCTTGCAGTTAAGGAACTCGAAGAAAAATACCCAGATAGAAAGTTCTACCACTTCGACACAAAAGGAATCACGTTGGTATCGCGCGCTCAAGTCATGGTTGCGGCCAAAATGTACAAAGAAGGCGCACCAGTTGAAGAAATCATGAAGAAGCTTGAAGACGACGTCTACCATTGGAGCGTTTACTTCTATGCAGACAATTTGAAATTCTTCGGAAAATCAGGACGTGTCTCAGGAATTACAGCATTCATGGGAAACATCATCGGAATCAAACCGATTATCTATATGTCTAGAGCGGGCAAGATGGAATCTATAGACAAGGCAACGGGCAGAAAGAAAGCAATTGATAAGCTTATTGAACATGTCGAAGCCGTTCAGGATGACATTGCAAACTATGAAATCACAGTCGCCTCAACAGGATGCCGAGAATTAGCGGGAATCATCGTTGAAAAGTTGAAAGATAAATACGGACAGGATATCGATGTTAAGATCATCGACATCAATCCAACAATCGGTTCCCACTGTGGGCCAGATTGCACAGGCGTTTGCTTCCATTCAAAAGATAGATAAGCAATTAAAGGGGTTCGTAAAAGAACCTCTTTTCTTTTGCAAAAAACATAAAGAAAAAGCCCAGCAACGCTGAGCTTGAATTCTTGTTGAGTAAACGATTAACGCTTGCTGAACTGTGGAGCACGTCTTGCGCCCTTGAGACCGTATTTCTTACGCTCTTTAGCGCGGCTGTTACGTGTTAACATACCAGCAACTTTTAATGTGCTTCTGTCTTCGCCTGCTTCAAGAAGAGCACGAGCAAGTCCTAAACGGATTGCTTCTGCCTGTCCTGTAAAGCCACCACCATTTGTGAATGCTTCGACATCATACTTGCCTTCTGAGCCTGTGAGAGCTAAAGGCTGCTTGAGGTTCTGGACAAGTGTAGCATATGGCATGTACTCTGTGACTTCTCTGCCATTGACTGTGATCTTGCCTGATCCTGCTGTGACGTAAACACGAGCGACTGATGCTTTTCTGCGGCCTGTGCCGTAATACTTTGTTTCTGCCATTGTGTTTAAATCTCCTTATTTCTTGAGGTCGAGAACGACTGGCTTCTGAGCTTCCTGCTCATGCTTGTCGTCTGCGTAAACGAAGAGCTTCTTGTACATCTGACGGCCAAGAGGTCCTTTTGGAAGCATTCCCCAAACTGCTCTTTCGATCATTTCGCATGGGAATTCTCTCTTCATGACGCCTGCTGAACGGGTTCTTAATCCACCGTTGTAACCTGAGACGTTGTAATAATTTTTCTTGTGCTCTGCATCACCTGTGAGCTTGACTTTGGATGCGTTAATAACGATAACGCAATCGCCTGTATCCTGGTTTGGGGTATAAGTTGGCTTATTCTTGCCCATGAGGATCTGAGCGACGTTAGATGCTAAACGGCCGAGTGCGATGTCAGATGCATCGACGACATACCAAGCACGCTTAACTTCAGCTGGCTTTGCCATTGTTGTTTGACGCTGCATAATTTCTTTCCTTCTTCCTAGTCTTGTGACTATCTTTTTCTGTGATTCAACTTTACCGGGGTTTCCTCTTTCAAAAGTAGTGCCGAGTGAAATTATCCATACCTTAAGGTATATTGTCAAAGGAATTTTGATAAAGATTTATAATCTTGAGAATTTCTATTCTATTTTCAGCAAAGAAAGCGGTTTTTCTACTATATTTCGAAACATTTAGTAAAATTGATACGTTAGGACAAGAATTTTATGGAATTGGTTAAAGATATAATCCTCTTGCTCGTAGGACTTACTGTCTTCATGGTCGGCATGGATATGATGTCGAACGGCATGAAAAAAGTAGCTGGAAAGGGTTTAAGAGGTCTTTTTAAGAAGATAGGCAACAACAGATTGGCCGGTTATGGCATAGGTATGTCAGTAACTGCTATCATCCAGTCGTCATCGGCGACCTCAGTTATGGTTATCGGCTTCTTAAACGCTGGAATCATGACGCTTCTCCAAGGCATTTGCATCATGCTTGGCGCGTATGTTGGTACATCCGCAACGGGCTTGATCGTCTCTTTATCAACTCTCAGCGGTGGGTCAGGTTCATTCAAATTATCCGCATTCTTAATTGGCTTTGCATTCATCGGTCTTGTAATGACTTTCTTCAAGAAGCCATTGGTCAAAAACCTTGGTACACTCCTATCAGGATTAGGCCTTCTCTTCTTCGGTCTTGAAACAATGTCAGGCGTCTTTGATGGCACTTCACAGGTTTATTTATTCTTCGTCGATTTATTCTCTAATGTATCATTCCCACTCCTTCTTGTTTTAATCGGTGCAGTATTTACTGCAATTGTTCAGTCATCCTCTGCAACATCTGGTATCGTAATTATGTTAGTAGCAAAGGATGCTTTAACACTTACATCAGGTATCTATCTTGTAATTGGTGCGACTGTTGGCGCATGCGCCATCACGGTCATTGCGTCTCTCAGCGGAAACGTTAACGCAAAGAGAATGTCTGTGTCATGTATGATAGCTAGAATCGTTATGGCTTTAGTGGCAACCGGCATTATTTGGATCATCGTAAGCTCAACTGGTGGTGCAGAAAAATGCGATAACTTTATCCTCGGATTATTCAACGAACAATCGGGTTTGGCGCTCGCGGTTTGCAACGTTGCGTACAACATCATCGTTACACTCATTGCACTCCCTCTTGCCGGAGTGATTGCTAAACTTGGTGAAATCACAATTAAGGACACAAGCTCGCTTAAAAAAGACAGAGCCGTCCAATATATCGATGACAACATGCTTCGTGAACCTGCTATCGCTAAGATGCAGGCCAAGAAAGAAATCATGGGCATGATGGACCTTGCATTCACCAACTTAAAAAGAGGTTATGTCAGAATAACAACTCAGGATAAGAGCGAAGATAAGGTGTTGGTTGAAACTGAAGAGAGAATCGACAACATCAACGAAAAGTTGACTCCTTATCTCATCAAACTGACAGGAGTACTTGATGGTGAAGAGAGCAAGCGAGTTGGTTCATGGTTCCACGTTATTAACGACGTAGAGCGTATTGGTGACCACGCAAACAACTTCTACGAGATGTCGCTTGAAATGGAAGAAAACGAACTCAAATTCTCGGAGACAGCGGTTGCAGAATTCAAAAGAATGTTTGATGTAATCGAGCAAATGATTGAGATTGTACCTGAAATTTTCGATGAAAAAGATAAATCACATCTTCATCAATTACACGTGCTTGAAGATGAGACTGATAGACTTAAGAAGGAACTGAGCACAGCGCATTATGATCGTATGAAAGAAGGCGCGTGCAAGGTCATCTTATCGCCATATTACACTTCTCTTCTCTCTAACCTCGAACGTGTAGCTGACCACTTGGTAAACGTTGGTTACTCAATTATCGACCCAACAGGTCACGACACAGAAGAACAATAAAAGATGGATTTCCATCTTTTTTTTGATTAGAAAGCGTTTTCTTCTTTATGTGCGTGAGCGCTTAATATATATTTAGTTTCCGGGCTAGACAGCTTCCAAGAGGTCTAATTATGAAAACTATTTTTAATAGAGTTGAACTCGACAACCCTACTAACATGGATTTAGATAGCGTTAAAGCTACCCTCTCCTCTTTAGATTTTGTATTTCCATTAAATCATCATTATTGTTTGTTGCCTGGTTTCTCCGATGTGCATGTTCACTTAAGAGAGCCGGGTTTTTCTTATAAGGAGACAATTGCAACAGGCACCGCTGCAGCAGCTCATGGCGGATATACAATCGTGTGTCCAATGCCAAACCTCAATCCTGTTCCAGATAATTACGAGCACCTTAAAGAGCAGCTAGACATTATTGAGAGAGACGCGGTGATCGGTGTTTATCCTTACGGCTCAATCACAGTAAATGAGCAGGGAGAAGAACTATCCGACTTAAAGGCTATGGCTCCACATGTTGTCGCATTCTCTGATGACGGTCGCGGAATTCAAGAAGAAGAGATGATGAGACACGCCATGATTGAAGCGAAGAAACTCGGAAAAATGGTCGTTGCTCATTGTGAGGTAAACTCATTGCTTAAAGGCGGATATATCCATGACGGCATATACGCCAAAGAGCATGGACATAGAGGAATTTGTTCCGCTTCGGAATACGAGCAGATAGCTAGGGATTGCAGGTTAGCAAAAGAAACCGGATGCGCATATCACGTTTGCCACATTTCAACAAAAGAAAGCGTTGAGATTATACGTCAGGCAAAGAAAGACGGCGTAGACGTCACATGCGAGACCGGACCGCACTACTTAATCTTTGATGAAAACGATCTTAAAGAAGAAGGAAGATGGAAGATGAATCCTCCGCTTAGAAGCGTCGAGGATAGACTGGCACTCATTGAAGGAATTAAAGATGGCACAATCGATTGCATCGCAACCGACCACGCCCCTCACTCAGAAGAAGAAAAGTCTAGAGGTTTGGAGAAGAGCCCATTCGGCATAGTAGGAATTGAGACATCATTCCAGCTCTGCTACACCCATCTAGTTAAAACAGGCATCATCACACTGGAAAAATTGATTGAATTACTCGCAATCAACCCAAGAAAGAGATTCGGATTGCCGATGAACGGATTCACAATCTGGGATCTCGATGAAGAGTACACAATAAACAGCAAAGACTTCTTGTCCAAAGGAAAGTCGATGCCGTTTGAAGGAATGAAGGTATTCGGCGTTAATTACTTAACAGTTGTTAATGGCCGCATAGCATATAAAAAGTAAAGGAGATAACAACAATGGCTAAAAGAACAGACGTCAAAAAAGTTCTTATCATCGGTTCAGGACCAATCGTAATCGGTCAAGCAGCTGAATTCGACTACGCAGGTACACAGGCTTGCTTAGCACTTAAGGAAGAGGGCTACGAAGTAGTCTTATGCAACTCAAACCCTGCAACTATCATGACAGACACTCAGATTGCTGATAAGGTCTACATGGAACCATTAACTTTGGAATACATCGCTAAGATTCTCCGTTACGAGAGACCAGATGCAATCGTTCCTGGAATCGGTGGACAGACAGGTCTTAACCTCGCTATGCAGTTAGAGAAGAAAGGCATCCTCAAAGAATGTGGCGTCAGACTTCTCGGTACAAACAGCGAATCAATCGAAAGAGCTGAAGATAGAGAGCTCTTCAAAGAAATGTGCGAAAAGATTGGCGAGCCAGTCATCCCATCAGAGATCACATACAGCATTGAAGAAGCAAAAGAGGCGGCGAAGAGAATCGGCTACCCAGTAGTCTTAAGACCAGCGTTCACACTCGGTGGCACCGGTGGCGGTTTCGCATACAGTGAAGAAGAATTAGTCGATGTAGCAAGAAACGGATTCGCCCTTTCTCCAGTTCATCAGGTCCTCGTTGAAAAATCGGTCCGTGGATATAAAGAGATCGAATTCGAGGTCATGCGCGATTCACACGACACTGCAATCACAATCTGCGGCATGGAAAACATCGACCCAGTTGGCGTTCACACCGGCGACTCGATGGTTGTCGCACCAATCATGTCTTTAAATCAGCACGACTTAAAGATGCTTAACGATTCCGCTATCAAGATCATCAGAGAATTGAAGATCGAAGGTGGATGCAACGTCCAGTTCGCATTAAACCCAAATTCAAGCGAATACTTCTTAATTGAGGTTAACCCACGTGTCTCTAGATCATCAGCCTTAGCTTCAAAGGCATCTGGATACCCTATCGCTAGAGTAACAGCAAAAATCGCTTTAGGCATGGAATTAAAAGAAATCCCAGTCGCAGGCGGTACAGCAGACAAAGAACCATCACTTGATTATGTCGTTGCTAAATTCCCACGTTTCCCATTCGACAAGTTCTCATCCGCATCCAACAAACTTGGGACTCAGATGAAGGCAACAGGCGAAGTCATGGGCATCGGTACAACACTTGAAGAGTGCTTCCTCAAGTCAGTTCGTTCACTCGAAATCGGAATCCAGCACCCATTGCTTGCTAAATTCAACAACGAGACAACAGAATCGCTCTTAGAGTACATCAAAGAATTCACATCAGAATCAGTCTTCGCAGTCTTCGAACTTTTAAGAAGAGGCGTTTCAGTCGAAGATATCTATAACATCACAAAAATCACTCCACTCTTCCTCGAGTCATTCAAGAAGATCGTCGAAATGGAGAAGACAATCAAAGAAAACCCAAATAACATCTCCGTCTTAAAGGACGCTAAAGTGATGGGTTTTGGTGACGCATACATCGCAAAAGCATGGGGCGTAAAAGAAACAGAGCTCTATGCAACAAGAAAAGAGAACGGAATCACTCCAATCTTTAAGATGGTCGACACACTTCATACAGGTAAGTACATCGCATATCTTTACTCAACATACCAGAATCTCGTAAATCCTTCTTACAAGATGGAATCAAGACTCACAGACAAGAAGAAGATCATCGTTTTAGGCGCTGGCCCTATCCGTATTGGTCAGGGCGTTGAATTCGACTACTCAACAGTCCACGCAGTTCAGACCATCAAACGTGAGGGCTATGAGGCAATCATCATCAACAACAACCCAGAAACAGTTTCAACAGATTACACAACAGCAGATAAGCTCTATTTCGAACCACTAACTCCAGAAGATGTCATGGCAATCATCGACTTCGAGAACGCTGAAGGTGTTGTCGCATCTCTTGGCGGACAGACCGCAATCAACCTCGCTTCCCCATTAGCCGAAAGAGGCGTCAAGATTGTTGGTACAGACTGCGAGGCTATCGATAAAGCAGAAGATAGAAAACTCTTCGAAAGATTATTGGTAGAACTTGGAATTCCTCAGCCAAAAGGCGTTGCAGTCACAAACATCGAAGACGGCGTAAAAGCAGCAGCTGAAATCGGTTATCCAGTATTGGTCAGACCTTCATTCGTCTTAGGCGGACGTGCAATGCAGATCGTCGGATGCGAAAAGGATCTCCGCCATTACTTAAAGACAGCCGTTGAAATCGACGAGAAGAAACCTGTCTTGGTCGATAAATACATCATCGGTAAAGAAGTTGAAGTCGACGCCATTTGCGATGGATATGACGTATTCGTCCCAGGCATCATGGAACTTGTCGAAAGAACAGGTATCCACTCTGGCGACTCTATCTCCGTTTATCCAACATTCTCAATTTCAGATAAAGTAAAAGGCACAATCCTCCAGTACGCTAAGAAATTAGGCTTGGGCATTGGCATCAAAGGCCTTTACAACATCCAGTTCATCGTTGATAAGACAGACACAGTCTATATCATCGAAGTCAACCCACGTTCATCACGTACAGTCCCATTCCTCTCAAAATCAACAGGATATTCTCTTGCTGACATCGCTACAGAAGTCATCATGGGCAAGACGCTTAAGGAACAGGGCATATTCGGAATCTATCCAGAAGAAAAGAGCCGCTATTACGTAAAAGTCCCAGTGTTCTCATTCAATAAGATCAAAGGCTTAGACGCTTACCTCTCTCCAGAAATGAAGTCAACAGGTGAAGCAATCGGATATGACAAGAAGCTTAACCGCGCTCTTTATAAAGCGCTCCAGGCAGCAGGCACAAAGATGCAGGGCTACGGAACAGTATTCGCAACCATCGCAGACCAAGACAAAGAAGAGGCACTTCCTCTCTTAAGAAGATTCTATAACCTCGGATTCAATATCGAAGCAACCGCTGGTACAGCTAAATACTTAAAAGAAAACGGAATTAGAACTAGAGTCTTGAGAAAACTCTCTGAAGGAGATGAAATCAAGGATTCAATCCGCCAGGGACATATCGCTTATGTCATCAACACAAGCGCAATCGGCTCACACAGCGCTCAGTCAGATGGCGTCTTGATCAGACAATACGCAATCGAATCTAACGTCACAATGTTCACATCATTAGATACAGTTAAGGTTGTTCTTGATGTTCTTGAAGAGACAGTCATTACAATCTCAACGATTAATGCAAAATAACTATGAAGCAGGAAGTACTTGAAATATTAAGCAACATCGCCCTCAACAAGAACGTCTATAAGATGGTTCTTAAGGGCGACACCACCGCTGTCACCAACTGCGGTCAGTTCGTTAACATCCAGATCGAGGGAATGTACTTAAGACGTCCTATCTCTGTCTGTGATTACACAGATAACACACTTACCTTGGTCTATAAAGTCGTAGGCAAAGGCACAAGTGCAATGGCAAACATGAAGAGCGGAACAAAACTCGACGTTCTCCTAGGCTTAGGAAATGGATACGATCTTTCTAAAGCCGGAGATAAGCCTCTTCTCGTAGGAGGAGGCGTGGGAGTTCCACCACTCTATAACCTCGCAAAGAAACTAAGAGGCGAAGGAAAGGCGGTTACCGTAATCCTCGGTTTCAATACAAAAGATGAAATCTTCTATGAAGATGAATTCAAAGAACTCGGATGTGATGTTACAGTTACAACCGTAGATGGAAGCTATGGAGTAAAGGGTTTCGTCACAAACGCAATGCCAGAAGCATACACTCACTTCTACACATGTGGACCAGAGCCAATGCTAAAGGCTTTATATAACGCAACAAACACTTCAGGCCAGTTCAGCTTTGAAGAAAGAATGGGTTGCGGATTCGGAGCATGTATGGGATGCAGCTGCAAAACAATCGCAGGTTACAAGAGAATCTGCAAAGACGGTCCAGTCTTATTCAAGGAGGAAATCTTATGGCAGAAATAAATACCAAAGTTACTCTTTGCGGGATTACATTAGACAATCCAGTTATTCCGGCATCCGGAACATTCGGATTCGGTTATGAATTCGCTGAAATATACGATATTAACGTCTTAGGAACCTTTTCCTTTAAGGGAACCACCAAAGACCCAAGATTCGGAAATCCAACGCCTAGAATCGCTGAATGTACAGCAGGAATGATAAATGCCGTAGGACTTCAGAACCCTGGCGTCGAGAAAGTAATCTCAGTTGAACTTCCAAAGCTTAAGAAATGCTTTAATAAGCCAGTAATGGCAAATGTATCCGGATTCTCAATCGAGGAATATGCATACACATGCGAGAAAATTGATAAAGAGGAACAGGTCGGATGGATCGAGGTCAATGTTTCATGCCCTAACGTCCATGGCGGTGGCATGGCATTCGGCACAAGTCCTGAAGGTGCCGCAAGCGTTGTTCGCGCTGTAAAAGCAGTCACAACAAAGCCAATCATTGTCAAATTATCGCCAAACGTCACTGACATCGTCGCAATTGCAAAAGCATGCGAAGAAGCAGGCGCGGACGGTATCTCTCTTATCAACACGATGCTTGGTATGAGAATCGACTTAAACAAGAGGACCCCTGTCATTGCAAACAAGATGGGCGGTTTCTCAGGACCAGCAATCTTCCCTGTCGCTGTGAGAATGGTTTACCAGGTATCACACGCAGTCAAGATTCCTGTCATCGGCATGGGCGGAGTAAGCTCAGCAGAAGACGTCATCGAAATGATGATGGCAGGCGCAACCGCAGTAGAGGTTGGCGCTGCAAACTTAATTAATCCTTTCGCTTGTAGAGATATCATTAATGATCTCCCTAGAGTGATGGAAAAATACAAAATCAATTCATTAGAAGAAATAATTGGAGGATGTAAATAATGGGTAGAGACGTAATTATTGCCTGTGACTTCGACTCAAAAGAGAAGACACTCGCATTCTTGGACAAGTTTGAAGGAAAGAAACCATTCGTTAAGATCGGAATGGAACTTTACTATTCAGCAGGACCAGAAATCGTTAGAGAAATCAAGGCTAGAGGACACAAGATCTTCTTAGACTTAAAGCTCCACGACATCCCAAATACAGTCAAAAAATCAATGGCAGTTCTCAAGAATCTCGACGTTGATATGACAAACTTACATGCAGCTGGCACAAAGAACATGATGAAAGCTGCTCTTGAAGGACTCACAAGAGACGATGGAACACATCCACTCTTAATCGCAGTCACACAGCTCACATCAACTGACCAGGAGAGCATGGAAAATGACCTCTTGATCAAAGAGCCTATCGATAAGGTCGTTATGCACTATGCAAAATGCGCTGAGGAATCAGGATTAGACGGCGTTGTCTGCTCACCACTTGAGGCCCAGAAAGTTCACGACACATGCGGCAAGAACTTCGTCACAGTTACTCCTGGAGTAAGATTCGCTGACGGAGATAAAGGCGACCAGAAGAGAGTCATGACACCAGCTCAGGCTAAGGAAATCGGCTCAGACTATATCGTCGTCGGACGTCCAATCACAGCAGCTGAAGATCCAGTTGCAGCATATGAAAGATGCGTTAGAGAATTCGTTGACTAAGGAGAAACAAAATGAATAAAGCAGAAATCGAAACATTAATCGCCAAGGATTTATTATCCATCAAAGCGGTATTCTTCAGACCAAATGAACCATTCACTTGGGCATCAGGAATCAAATCACCAGTCTATTGCGACAACAGACTCACATTAACAGCACCAAAAGTAAGAACAGACGTTGAGACATCTCTTGCGGAAGTTATCAAAGAAAACTATCCAGACGTTGAAGTCTTAATGGGCACTTCTACCGCTGGAATCGCACATGCGGCAATCACAGCACACCTCATGGGTTTACCAATGGGCTATGTCAGAAGCGGCGCTAAAGATCACGGCAGACAGAATCAGATCGAGGGAAAACTCGAGGCTGGACAGAAAGTCGTCGTCGTTGAAGACTTAATCTCAACAGGTGGATCAGTCATCGAAGTCGTTGACGTATTAAGAGCAGCTGGCGCAGAAGTCTTAGGTATCGTTTCTATTTTCACTTACGGAATGAAGAAGGGATTGGTTAGACTTGCAGAGGCAAACGTCAAGAACGTCTCTCTTACAAATTTTGACGTTATCGCAAACGTCGCAGCTGAAGAGAACTATATCGCAAAAGAAGACGTCGAAAGATTAATCGCATTCAGAAACAATCCATCAGATGAAAGCTGGATCAAAGGCTAATTATGAGAAGCTTAATTGATATCACAGATTTCACAAACGAAGAACTATATGGCCTTATGGACTGTGCGCTGGATATCATCGCCAATCCAGAGAAATATAGCGAAGCTTGCAAGGGAAAGAAACTCGCAACATTGTTCTTTGAACCATCAACAAGAACAAGATTAAGCTTTGAGGCGGCTATGCTTGAACTCGGTGGCTCAGTCATCGGATTCTCCAGCGCTTCGTCTAGTTCAGCCGCAAAAGGCGAATCTATGGCGGATACCGCTAAAGTCATCAGCTGCTATGCAGACATCATCGCTTCAAGACACCCACAAGATGGTGCGAACTATGTCGCAGCAAAGAACGCAACCGTACCAGTCATCAATGCTGGAGACGGAATGCACTGCCACCCAACACAGACACTCGCAGACTTATTAACAATCTATAGAGAGAAGCACACATTCGACAACTTGACGGTCGGATTATGTGGAGACTTGAAGTATGGAAGAACAGTCCATTCCTTAATCGGCGCACTCTCAAGATATAAGAACGTTAAGCTCGTTCTCATCTCACCTAAAGAACTTAGAATCCCTGAATTCGTCAAAACAGACATCATTGAAAAGTTCAATATGCCTTATAAAGAAGTATTCTCACTTGAAGAGGCAATCCCTGAACTCGATGTTCTCTACATGACAAGAATCCAGAGAGAAAGATTCGAAGATAAAGATGAATACGAGAGACTCAAGAACTCATACGTCTTAGATGTCGAGAAGATGAAGTCCGCTAAGAGCGACATGATCGTCCTACACCCACTCCCAAGAGTTAACGAAATCAGCGTTAAGGTTGATGACGATCCTAGAGCGTGCTACTTCAAACAGTGCGCTAACGGAAAGTACATGCGTATGGCACTCATCCTTAAGTTATTAGGTGAAGCAAAAGCAAATCCAGTTAAAGAGGATAGGACAAAAGGCTTAGAAATTGTTGTTAATGACACATTGTGCCCTAACCACCGCTGTATCTCGCAGAGCGAACAAGAACTCGAACACGCATATAAGGCCGTTGATAGACTCAAAGGCTTATACAGGTGTTTGTACTGCGATTCCGAAGTAAGATTATAAAACGAGAAGGCCGGCTAATTGAAATGTACCCCTAATCCTGGACAAAAACAGGAAAGGGGTATTTTTCATGAAATACGATTGGAAATTCAAACTTGATTGCGTCCTCAAGTATAAAGAAGGAAGACGAGATTTTGGCTGCAATAATACGCTGTTATTTCAATTTAGTAAAAGTGAGGCGAATCTCTAACAAAACATAATCTTGCTGAATATAAGAAAAAGAACAAAGGAAGAGGTAGATAAATCCAAACGCAATTCCTTTGTTCAATCTTTTCGTTTTGCCTTAATAATGATTAAGCGTTGTCGACGTTGTGATAAACGTTCTGGACGTCTTCGTTCTCGTCGAGCATAGCAAGCATATCTCTCATTCTCTGTGCGTCATCATCAGCGAGTACGATCCAGTCATTTGGAACGAGTGTGACTTCTGCTCTTTCGAAATCCTCGTATCCGAGTTCCTTGAGAGCGTCTTTTGCTGCATCGAATGATTCAGGTGCTGTCTTGATTTCGACAATTCCGTCCTCACAGCTTGCGTCTGAGAAATCGACGTCTGCCATGATTAATGCTTCTTCAATAGCTTCGAGCTTGTCTTCTGTAGCTGCGAAGTCGATTAATCCTGCTCTTTCGAAGTTGTATGCGACTGAGCCCATCTTGCCACCTTTCTTTGTGACGATGGTCTTAACACCGACTAATGCACGGTTAACATTGTCTGATAATGTATCAACAATGAGGAATGATCCGCCTGGACCATAGAATTCGTAACGTCCCTCGATATAAGCTGTTGCGTCTCCACCTTTTGCCTTTTCAATAGCACGGTCAATGACGTCTCTAGGACATGTCTTACGATATTTTTCGATAGCACTTCTTAATGCAAGGTTAGAAGCTGGATCAGGAACGCCCTTCTTTGCTGCTGCATAGATTTCTTTTGATGCACGCATGTAGATTGCAGATTTTGCTTTTGCGGTTGCTGCCATTGCGGCTGCTCTGACTTCAAAATGTCTTCCCATAATTTTTCCTTTGCTCCTTTAGCGGTTAGTATTCTATCACTAGGAATTATTCCTAGTTAGACTTTTTTGTAAGGCCATATCTATCAAATAACTTTTTCCTATAGCCTTCGATATCTAATTTTGTCATTGGTTTGAGGTGATGACGCTTGATGAATTTCCTCAATTCGGAAAATTCCGTATTGTACAAATGACGAGGGTCGTGTGCGTCTACACCCAGTATGCATTTAGCACCCAGCTCATGCGCTATGTCCCAAAACTCGTGGCATGGATACGAGAACACTCTATCCCCATTTTCATCCACTTCCTTCTCAGTTCTTGTGACACACATGTTAACCTCAAGAGGCAAATCGAGTTCAATTGCTTTCTCGATGATTCTCCTAGAAGCCTTTTCGTATTCCTCATTCCAACCATGAAGGAATTTATGGAATAAATCTGGGTGACATACATAAATGTATAATCCAGATTCCATACCTCTTATAAGATCGTCTGTGTATTGATGAAGTGAACCGATAGGGTCTCTCTTGTAGTGATATAGTTCCACGTCATCTTGAGCATCGTTAAGCTTACAATGCTGTCCAAGGATCAAATAATCGGCATCGCCTCTAGCGAGTATCCCAAAATAATAGTCAAAGAATTTTGGACCATAGTCTTCACACTCAAAAGCGGAGTACAACTCAAGTTTTCCCTGATATTTCTTTTTGAGATATTTCAGATTCGAGACATACTCATCATAACATTCATAGTCACCTCGAACGCCTTCTTGTGAGATGCCTGGTAAAAATATGTGATCTGAAACACCGAAAATTTTGTATTTATGTTTCACTGCGGTCTCTACCATTTCAAATTCATCGCCTACCGCATGACCGCATCTATAGGTGTGAGTGTGGTAGTTATATCCAAAATTACGAGACATAAAGCACCTCTTTCAAAGTTAAGCCCACTGCAGGTGCCTTGTAGCACTTGAAATCACGGATTGGGTTATTCAGCATTTTCTCAATGGAATCTAATGGCATTTTGCCTGTTGCGACTTTAAACGCCATGCCAACCATCATCCTGACCATGTATGTCATAAAGCCATTTCCTTTTAGCGTGACAACACAGTGGTTGTTATTGACTACAACCGCAATATCCTGGATGTTGCGGATAAATCCATCGACATCATCCGCTTTAACGGTAAAGTTCTGGAAATTATGGATGCCTTTATATAGCATCATTGCCTGTTCAAATAACTCAAAGTTGAAACGAGGCCATTCAAACTGGTATTCATCACTCGCGAAAGGGTCACGTTCGCCATAATGGAATTTGTATTCATAAACTTTTCCGCAGTTGCTATGTCTAGCGTGGAAGTCATCACTTTTCTTTTCGACCGACTTAATGACGATGTCTTTTGGGGACAGTCTATTCATAGCCAATTTGAAATGATCAATATCTTTGATATCTTTAGCCGTTTTGAAGCTTATTGTCTGGGCAAATGCGTGAACACCGGCGTCAGTCCTTCCCGAGCCGTGGATTGGCGTTTTAACCCCTAAAATGTTTGATACAACTTCTTCTAGCACACCTTGGACGGTCCTAAGATTAGGTTGTTTCTCAAAACCTTTGAATCCAGTGCCATTATAAGCGACTGTCATAAGATAAACGCTCATAAGACAGCCCCCTCTCCAAGCAAGATATTAAAGAGGTCGAAATTAATAACTTTCATGTAAATGCATCCACCTAGGATAGCCGCCACAACTACAAGGGCTAAAGCATCGCTCCACTTGAAATGCATTTTGCGGTATTTTGTCCTCTTGCCGTTAGGATCGTAACCTCTGCACTCCATAGCATTCGCAAGCTCGTCTGAACGGATAAAAGCAGAAACGAATAAAGGTATGATCAAGGAGATGATGGCCTTAATCTTCTTGCCAAAGCCGCCATGTTCAAAATCAACACCTCTAGAGGTTTGGGCTTTCATAATGCGGTTAACATCTTCAAGTATTGTTGGAATGAATCGGAGGGCTAACGAGATGGTCATTGCAATGATGTGTGCCGGGAATCCTATAACTTTTAGCGGGGTCATATACCACTCTAGTGCATAGGTTAAATCAAGCGGACTTGTCGTTGCCGTTAACACCATGGACAAGCCAATCATTAAAACCAGTCGGAGAAGGATTCTTGCGGCATCAAGGAAACTCTCCCAATAGAAGTTATATCCTTTGATGGCGAAAGCAACATGCATCTCAGTCACATCATTCTTTGGAACAACAACATAAATGATGAGTAAGAAAATGATCATGAACCAAAGGCTCTTAAGAGAACGTAAAAGCTTTAAGAATGAGGTCTTGGAAATGATCATTATCACGATGATGAATAACGCAATAGCCCCCATCACAGAGAATGTCATAGAGAACGTTGAATAACTAAAGAACACGGCGACCATTAAGAAGATCATTCCGAGAACTTTAACTCTAGGATCCATTCTGTGGATTGGAGTCTTGTATGGTATGTACTTTCCGAGTGCAAAACTAGCCATGGATGTTCTCCTTGATGGCCTTTGCAAGCTCATCTACGTTTTTGAGTGAGGTCGTTGGGATATTGAGCCCCTTCTTTCTCAATTCTTCGGCGAATTTATATGTGTGTGGATTATCAAGAGAGTATTCGGATAAAGAGACTCCAAACAGTTCTTCAGGCGTGCATTGTTTAGCAACCTTGCCGTTCTCCATGACGATTACTTCATCCGCATATTCAGAAACGATATCCATATCATGGCTGACGAGAATGATTGTGGTTCCGGACGCGAGAATCTCTTTGAAAAGATTCATGGTGTCCTTAGACGCCTGCGGATCTAAACCGGCAGTCGGTTCATCAACAACCAAGATTTTCGGATTCATAGCAAGAATTCCTGCTATGGCAACCTTTCTCTTTTCACCGCCAGACAACTGGAACGGAGACCTTTCATAGAACGACTCATCAAGCCCAACTCTAGCCATCGCCGCTTTTGCAGCTTCCTCTGCCTCTTCTTTGGTGGCTCCGAAGTTCTTTGGCCCAAAAGCGACGTCTTTTAAAACAGTTTCCTCGAATAACTGATATTCAGGGAACTGGAAAACCATGCCGACCTCTTGTCTTAGGCCACCGATTTTCTTCGTTCTTTCTTTTTTGTTTGAGGAATTCACATAGCCATTGATTTCAACCTTGCCTTGAGTTGGCTTAAGCAAAGCGTTCATGTGCTGTACCAAAGTGGTCTTACCCGAGCCAGTTCTACCGACAATTGCGATAAATTTGCCTTCGTCGATAGTCATGTTTATATCGTTCAAGGCATTGAAGCTATATGGTGATTTTGGGTTATAACAATGGAAAACATTGGAGAACACTATCGGCATAAGAAATCCTCCAATTCTTCTTCGGTCTTTATAGAATCAGGAATATCAATTCCCTGTTTCCTTAAAGCGTTAATGAGGGAAATTATAAACGGCGCCTCTAAACGTATCTCTTGAAGTTCTTTGGTATGTGAGAAGACTTCGGTTGGGGTTCCCTCTAAGACTATTTCACCATGGTTAAAGACGATAACTTTATCCGCTCTCCAAGCCTCTTCAACATCATGGGTGATTGAGAAGACGGTGAGACGAGGATTCTCCTCTTTTAACTTTAAGGTAAGCGAAAGAATGTCCTTCTTTCCGGAAGGATCCAACATCGATGTTGCTTCATCGTAAATGATGAGGTCTGGATTGATTGCAAGAATACCCGCGATAGCGACTCTTTGTTTTTGGCCGCCTGAAAGATTTTCAGGAGACGAATCTAGGAACTGAATCATCCCAGCTTCACCAGCATATTTATTGATAATTCCGTCCATTTCTTCGGTTGGAATTCTTCTATTTTCCAGACCAAAAGCCATATCGTCCCTGACAGTAGAGCCAACGAATTGGTTATCAGGATTCTGGAAGACAAGGCCTAATTTAGATCTGATTTCACGGATGTTATCTCTATTAACTTCAAGCCCGAAAACTTTAACTGACCCTTCCCAGTCGGATAATAAGCCGGCAAGTATTTTTGCAAGCGTTGACTTACCTGAGCCATTGTGGCCTATTAAGCAAACATAACTGCCCTCTTCAACATCAAAAGAAACGTCTTTAATTACCGGCGTTTCTTTCTCATAAGAGAATTGTAAGTTTTTAACCTCTAAAATCTTGCTCATTTTCTTTTTCTAATTCTGTACTGGAGTATCTCTACAACAACAACCGAGGCAACATAAAGGAAGATGAATATTCCGATTATCAACCAGAATGCCCATGTCGGTAATGTCGCCTTTGCTAGAGAAGAAAACATAATTCCCCCAATCATAGCAAAGGAAATCGTTAAAACGATTAATCTATAAAAGAAACCCTTTTTCATTTATAAAGTAATATCCACTGTTGGTCCTTGATACTGGGTAAGTTTAACTCCAGCCATATCACACATTCTGCGAGATGCCTGGAACATTGTTTGATCAGCGTATTTGTCGCTTAAATAAATGATTTCTTTGATGCCAGACTGGATGACAGCTTTAGCGCATTCGTTGCAAGGGAATAAAGTGACATACAATCTGCAGCCTTTAAGATGTGCACCATCTCTCGTATTCAGAATTGCGTTTATCTCAGCATGGCAAACATATAGGTATTTGGAATCAAGTCCCTCGCCTTTTCCCCATGGGATAATATCATCGTCAACACCGCGTGGCATACCGTTGTATCCGATAGAAACAACTTTGTTGTCATCATCGACAATGCATGCTCCAACCTGGGTTGAAGGATCTTTACTTCTCAATGCACTCAACTGCGCGATTCCCATGAAATATTCATCCCAGCTAATGTAATCCATTCTGTGTAAGACCATACGAAAACCTCCAAAGGTAGCATTATTGTAATTGTTTAATCACAATAAAACACTAAAAAGAAAACGGATGACATCATCCGTTAACTGAATTCAGTTATGTTATCTAGCCTATAACCTTGATTACAACGATGCAGACAACCATCAAAATGACCATAACACCAAAGAATATTGACCACCCAATAATCGACTTTCTACTGGAATTTTTCTCTTCTTCAGTGAGTTCTTCCTGTTCTAATTCAGGCTCGTTATTCATGTTTTGATCCTCTAGGCTTTATAAGCTTCTCCGCCAAAGGAAGAAGGTTGCAGTTTACCAATACTTCTAAGAAAACATTGACAGGAATTGCAATTACAAGCACCGCGAATGGGCCCCAGAAGAAGAATGAACCTGTTGCTCCACTGGAGATAAATCCGAAGAAGAAATAGAAGGCAAGAGACTTGCCAAATACCATAAAGAGAATCTCGGAAATAATGCAGACAAAAGCAATCTGATAAACAGAGACTTTAACGTTTCTTTTTGCAAAGTTTCTGTCCAGCAAGAATAACATCACGACGGTGAGAGCAAACGATATACCTAAGACAAGTAAAACCAAACCCTTTATACCGAGGTCTGATGAACCAAAGAATTGTTTATATCCACCATCCTTGAAGAATGCGCCGGCAACCCAATCTGTTTTTAAGAAGATTGCTGCGATCGCGACAAAGAGACCTGCAAGCGTGCCCCAAGTAAGATATGGCTTCTTTCCAAAATCTTTAAATAAAACGACGAGTTTCATCAAGAAGAATGGTACAAGTCCCAATAATCCATATACGATAGTTATTAAGAAATTAATTTGACCCTGTGGGATGATGACTGCAGGAAGTAAATCTGAAGCCGCGCCCACTAAAGCGCCATAGAACGGACCGACTGTAAGCGATGAAAATATAATAACCGCAGGAGTTAATGAGAAACGAAGATATCCTCCATTTGGCTGGATGAGTTTAGCAAAGTAAGTAAGGCCGATAGCAAGAGCCAAGAACATTGCACTTAAAACGATCTTTTGTACTTCTGATAAAAATTTCTTATTCATGAGATGTCTCCAATAGGTATTTTCTTACGATGCCGACAAATGCGAGTGAACCGGTCACCAAGATGATGTCATCAGGGAACTGTTCTCTTAAATTGTTAATGGCCATCTTGTAGTCTTGTTCATATTTGTAATCGGCAAGATATAAGAAGTAATCCATCTCATCTCTTGCGCGTGCTGAGTCAAATGTTGTTAATGTTAGATCGGTTGCATCTTTATCGATTCTAGGCAACTCGATAGCGATGTTTTTATCACGGTATGACGCAAATAAGACATGTACGCCTTTGCCGCGATTAATGAGGCTGACTGATTCCATAAGTTTATCGATTGCTTCAGGGCAGTGAGCTCCATCAAGGATAACATTCCCAAACCTTTCCATTCTTCCTGGAAGAGTCTTTGCTAACAAGCCCTTCTTAATCGACTCAAGAGAAACAGGGAATGTCTCTTGGAGAATAGTTACAGCTTCAATTGCCATCGCAGCATTATTGACCATGTATTTAGCGCTGCTATTGATCACATAGTTATTTGGGCCATAGTCAAATGCAATTTGGCCATTGTTATGTTGTTCATGATGATAATCATCAACGATGTAAATATCAGCCGTCTTCCGTTTAGCGTCATTTCTAATTGTTGTCATCGCATCGTTGGAGAGTTTTCCCACAAGCACGGAGCCATAATTCTTGATAATGCCAGATTTTGACATAGCAATCTCTGTAACGGTCGATCCGAGGAAAGCGGTGTGTTCCAAACTAACCGTTGTAATGATTGACAGCACAGGTTTATTTGTATCTAAGTTAGTGGCATCCGTATCTCCACCCATACCGCACTCAATGATAGCGATATCCGGTTTGCATTGGTTGAGCCATTCAAATGAAACAAGGACCTCAACCTCGAATCTTGATAAGTCGTATTGTTCAATCACTTTTTGATATTTCGTCACGATAGAAGCAATATCTTCATCGCTTATCTCGCCCCCGTCAAATGAAACGAGTTCATTCATCTTGTAGAAATATGGTTTTCCAAAAATAGCCGCTTTATACCCTTGAGCTCTATATATTTCGTATATGAATTTTGCGGTAGAGCCCTTTCCATTCGTTCCCGTGATGTGGATGAATGGGAAATTGATTTTTAAGCCGATCTTCTTAACGAACTTATCCCAATCATAACGCTCATATCTGCTCATCGTCATATCACGAGAGGCTAAGAATTCTAATGTTTCCTGATAGTTCATTCGTATTGCCCTTTCATTGCTGCATCGACTTTTCTCTTTAAGTCATTCTCTTTAATCGTGTCTCTCTTATCGTGGAGTTTCTTACCCTTGGCCACCGCTATTTCAACTTTTGCGTATCCATGGGACAAGAACACCTTGGTCGGAACGCAAGTATTTCCGGTAGCCGTTAACTTGCCTTCGAGTTTCTTTATTTCTTGTTTGGATAATAGAAGTTTCCTGTCTCTAAGATGATCGACATTAAAAATGTTGCCTTCCTTGTAAGCCGCGATATGCATATTTGCAATCCATGCTTCACCATGTTTGACATAGATATAGGCATCTGAAATGCCTGCGTTTCTTGCTCTAAGAGATTTTATTTCAGTGCCGGTTAGCACCAAACCTGCCGTCATGAAATCAGAAAGAAAATACTCAAAGTGAGCACGTCTATTCTCTAATAAAGTTGAACTGTCTTTCTTTCTGCTCATAACTGTCCTCGGTGCAAGATTATAGCAATAAAATAGGCTTAAGCCTAATTTTTTGATGCATTAATAGTCGATATCAATCGATAAACGGTGCGTCGTGGAATGGTTGTACTTTGCAAAATGTCACGAGCACTCGGAACTTTTTCCAAAAATACACTTATTGAAATGTAGGCATTATTAAATTCGGAATTGTGAGTCAAAGTCCCAAAATTTGACAGTTGTACTGCCTTTCTTCTCAAATAAAGAATGAAGTCATGATACGCTTTGTTCAAAGATTTAAGGAACTCTCTCACAATAATCATGAGGTCGCCTCTATTTGCTTTAAGCGTAAATTTTCGTACAGTAGATTGAAATGATTCAGAACGCAAAATATTGACAAGAGATTCTCCGCAAAGCGTGCTGTAGTTTTTGTTGAGAGAGCATGCTACAAATACGGCAACGGACTCCACTTTGATTTTTGATTCGAGCAATATGGCAACCATTATGGACAGTTTAACAAGGTCATTAAGATTGCATTGATTAAGATTGAGCATTGTCCTTGATAAATAATCGAGTAAGGAACCGTTGATAGAACATGAACCGTACAGCAATGTCTCAAGCCGTTGAAAAGAGTAACCGTTTTTAAATTCTAGAATCAAATCAGGAGAGAGTATTGTTGCAAGTTCTTTATCATCTATTTCGATATTACTCTTGGATTCAGATCTTAATCGTGCAACAAATTGATTGATGTTTCTCTCCATTATACATTTCTTATCAAGCGTGGTTAGTCCGTTCATAAACGCTTCAGCCTCAGCCTTCTTTGATTGCATGTCAGAGTACAATAATCTAATGTTTTCAGACTCGCAGAAAAAATGAGATTCATCTTTAAAAGATGAGCACTCAAGACGATATTCATGCTCAATATTCAAGGCATCGCCTTTTAATTCAAGTTCAATAAGACTTTTATAGTCTTTGCCATTGTTATTCATGAACTAATAATATAGTAATGGCACTCTTTTTTAAATATTTTGTGCCATAAGACATAAAACGTAATGTAGAACCATCTTTGTCTATTTCATATTAAACAACCTTTGAAAATGAATTTTCAATTAATAGCTCAAAAGAAAATCCGTTCCATTTAAGATAGCTTAATGTTGGAGCGGATTTTTTATTATTTATTTTTCTAAGAATTCTAAGACATCATTGAGAACTTTTTCTCTTTCGGTCTCGTTGAGAATCTCGTGACGCATATGTGGGTATAAGATTAAGGTATTATCTTTGACACCAACTGAATCGTATTGCTTCTTTAAGGCAACAAGGCCCTTTCCACACTGGCCAACAGGATCTTCTTCGCCTGCGATCATAAGTATTCTTTCATCCACGCTAATTTTGGAAGTGTACTTCTTTGTCCAAATCTTGGCCATTCCATTTAGGAATTCTTTCCAGAACCCATTTGTGTTTGTGACTCCACAATATGGATCGGCATCATAGGCGATGACATTCTCCTCGTTATATGAAAGCCAGTCATTGTCTCTTTTCCTATTTTTAATTGCTTTGACGTATCCGCCAAGCCCAAGATTTGTGAAGAACTTAGAAGGTTTATCCCAGTTTGATTTCCTAACATGAATATTAACTAAGAACTTAGCCATGCCCATTAAGCCTGCCTGTCCACCGTTTGAACCGCAAAGGATGACCTTATCAGTTGAATGAGGATAACACTCAATATAATACTGCGTCATAAAGCTTCCCATTGAATGGCCCATAATTGATGTTGGAAGACCGTTTTGCTTCATCTCCTCAATTTTTAAGTGAGCAGCAACTATATTATCTTCAAAATCGCCAGGATTTACTTTCTGCTGGTCATCAACAGACTTTGCATTTAACCCCTGCCCCATTGCGTCCAATACGCACACATTAAATCCATGTTCATTTAAGAAGGTTGCGAAAGGCTCGTAACGTGCAGCATATTCACACATGCCAGTAAGAATTAGAAGGTTTTGTTTTGCCCCATCAACCGGGAACGATCTGCCTTGCCAGACCTTTCCATTAGGGAGAGTGACTGAAAAATTATCCATATATGTTGTTTCCTCTTTGTAATTATTATACACCATTTTGAATCAAAGAATAAAAAGAGGTAAATAACTGATTATGATAGCGTTTTGCTATACTTTTGCTTGGCATTATACATTCCTTTTACTATACTTTTACTATCATAGGAGATTTATATGGAAAAAGAAGTTATTACGGTTAGAGTTGATCGAGACGTCAAAGAAGAGGCCGAAGAACTCTTCGATGATTTCGGAATGTCTATGTCTGGTGCGATAAACATATTCTTAAAGCAATGTATCAAGGACGGAAAGATTCCATTTGAAATCACCAAATCAAAAACGCCTGGGCGAAAAGAAAAGCCTCTCCATACGAAGAAGCTTAGATAGACTTTCGTGAGAAGGTCTTTTTTTTATTCGATTCCTTTAGGATTCTTTTTCTGGAAATTGTATGAATCGCGGCATGCGTCAACAATGGTGAATCTTGCTTTCCAGCCCAACTCTTTAAACGCTTTGTCACAATTTGCGTAATTCTCCGCAACGTCACCAGCTCTACGAGGCTTAATAACAACAGGAATCTTTACTCCGTTTGCATCTTCAAACGCCTTAACAAGTTCCTTAACTGAAGTTCCTTTACCGGTTCCAAGATTATATATGACCAAGCCTGAATTGCTTTCAAGCTTTTTCATTGCGGCAACATGTCCTTCCGCTAAATCTAAAACATGAATGTAATCTCTGATTCCTGTTCCGTCAGGTGTTGGGTAATCATCTCCAAAAATGCTTAGGCATGGAAGTCTTCCAATTGATACTTGCGAAATGTATGGCATGAGGTTGTTTGGGATTCCGTTTGGATCTTCGCCCAATAATCCTGATGGATGTGCTCCAATAGGGTTAAAATAACGTAATATAGCGATATTGAGCTCAGGCATTGCTTTAGCAACATCAACAAGAATTCTCTCGTTCATTACTTTTGTTTCACCATAAGGGTTTGTTGCATCGCCAGTCTCGTTGTTTTCGTATAATGGCATTTCTTTTGCACAGCCGTAGACTGTAGCCGAACTTGAGAAGATGAAGTTGCGAACTCCATGTTTCTTCATAAGTTCTAAGGTTGTCAGTGAGCTCTTAAGGTTATTTGAGTAGTACTCAATTGGTTTTTGGACAGATTCGCCGACAGCTTTAAATGCTGCAAAATGGATAATTCCATCAATCTTATTTTCGGTGAAGACTTTATCCATTGCGGCGTAGTCTGTGCAATTCGCCTGAATGAATGTAGGTCTTTTGCCTGTAATTGTTTCAATTCTATCTAGAACTGCGATTTTTGAGTTTGATAAATCATCCACAACGATTGGGTTGTATCCAGAGTTTATCAATGCAACAACGGTTTCGGATCCAATGAATCCAAGACCGCCATTAACGAGAATATTCGACATTATTTAACTCCCTTTCCAAGATCTAACTTGGATTTCTCATGTTTCTCTTGAGATTTCTTCTTGCTCTTCGCAAGTTTTTCAGCCTCATCAACTGAATTTCTCTTTGCTCTATGAGCCTGCTTATGTGTTGGGGAGATTGCTTCGTCATATAACTCGCCGTGCAATGAAGCGCCAGCAGCTCTTAGAAGAGCTTCAGCAATTGCTTTTTCGACCGCAGCTTTGATGGAAAGTCTTAAGGCGATTAAGCCGAGATTATCACGTAAGTGCTTCTCAGCGCTCTCATCGGAGCCTTCTTCCCTTTCTTTATAATACTCTTTTGTGTACTTTTCGGCACGAGCAACCATTCTCTTTGTTTCATCTTTTACGATATCGTGGACCATCAATCTGAAGAACTCATAGAGAACAGGTCTGGTCTGAGATAAGTCTCCATCCAATTCGATTAATAAAGAGGTCTCAGAGATAGAGAGAGTCTGTTTGAGAATGCTTATTGCAATTAAATATCCCAATTGGTCTTTTGTGTACTTCTTATTGGTTGGTTCATTGATAATCTTGGCCTTAACATAGTTATTGACCATAAAAGAAGTAAGGACGTTTTTCTCTTTCTCACTCAATGGTGTTAAAACTCCATTAACATAAGTAATAACCTGTTCCATATATAGAGGAACAGATGGAAGTTCCTTGTAAGTAGGTAAATCGAATTCATCAACTTTATGGAGCCAGTCCATTAATTCAACAATTGCATCATCCATCATAAGTTTTTTCTCCTTTTCGAATTGCTCGAATAATAAATAGCCTTTTCTCTTATCTAATAGATTTAAGTTCAATACCTCTATTTGACGATTGGCATTTATTTCTATAAATAGTCTAGAACTATTAATCTAATTCTTAAAGGGGAAATACAAAAATAAAACTAACTCATCTAGTTTTGATTTCTAAATAAAGAAAAGCCCTCTTGATTTAGAGGGCAATTCAAACTAGTTAACCATTTAATCTTGCAAGATGAGATAAGGCCGTTTCTTCATCCATAATCTCGATACCAAGCGCTTCAGCCTTTGTTAATTTGCTTCCAGCGCCAGGACCCGCAATAACGATATCCGTCTTCTTGGAAACCGATCCAGCACATTTAGCTCCAATTCCTTCAAGAATCTCAGTCATCTCGTCGCGAGAATATTTGACAAGAGTTCCCGTAAGAACAATGGTCTTGCCGTAGAAATAGGAATTAACATCAACTGTATCTGTTCCCAAATACTCGAAGTTGACTCCATTGAGTTTTAATAATGTCAATTCATTGAGTTTTTTCTCATCATGGAAGAACTCATATACACAATGGGCTGCAACCGGTCCAACATCAGGGATCTTAAGAAGTTCTTCTTCTGACAAGTTATAGAAGTCTTCAAGGTTCTTATATCTCTTTGCGAGGACCTTGCCCATCTTTTCTCCAACCTCTTTGATGCCAAGTCCAAAGAGTAATCTTTCAAGTGATTGTTTCTTTGATTCCTCGATAGCATCCAATAAGGAGTTGATGGATTTATCGCTCCAACCATCTAAGCGTTTAATATCAGATGCATGGTCCTGCAATCTATAGATGTCTGGAATATCATGAATAAACCCTTCTCCGAATAGCACTTCGACAACCTTCTCACCCATGCCATCGATATCCATCGCATTTCTTGAAGCAAAGTGAATGATTGATTCAATTTTTCTTGACTCACAATCCTTATTTAAGCAGTAGTGAAGGCCTTTAACCTTGGTAAGAGGGTTTCCGCAAATTGGACAATTGTCAGGCATAATGAACGGAACTTCATCACCGGTTCTAGCAGAAACAATCGGTCCAGTGACCTCAGGAATGACATCAGCAGCTTTATGCAAGCCAATCACATCGCCAATTCTTAGATCCTTCTCAGCGATGAAGTCTTCATTGTTGAGGGTGGCTCTTTGAACCATGGATCCGGCAACTCTAACCGGTTCAAGAACAGCGTTCGGCGTAACTCTTCCGGTTCTACCGATCGTAAGGAAAATATCCACTAATCTAGTTGTGACTTCAGTTGGAGGGAATTTATATGCAATGGCCCATCTTGGTTCCTTTGCGGTATATCCAAGTTTATCGTATAAAGTTATGTCATTGACTTTAAAGACAATTCCATCGATATCATATCCAAGCGTTTCGCGCTTAGCTGTGCATTCGTCAATATATGCAAGTAAATCCTCAACGCCATAAAGAACTTTTCTTTCATGGTTTGTCTTAAATCCTTGCTCGTCAAGGAAGTCTAACGATTCAGAATGAATGGTGTGGCCAATCTCCCTGGCGTTAACTAAATAGTACCAATAAGCATCAAGTTTTCTGCTTGCGGCAACACTTGAATCAAGGTTTCTAATAGAACCTGCAGCGGCGTTTCTTGCATTTGCAAATAACGGTTCGCCAGTCTGCATTCTCTTTTCGTTTAATGCTTCTAATGATGCGTTAGGCATAAAGACTTCGCCACGAACTTCGAATGGTCTAGTCTCCTTAACATGCATAGGTATTGAATTAATGGTTATAACATTTGCGGATACATCTTCTCCAACTTCGCCATCTCCTCTAGTGACTGCATATTGGAACTCGCCCCTATCATAGATAAGGGACATTCCAAGACCATCAATCTTAAGTTCACCGGAATATGTGACTTCATCCTGTCCAAGTAAATCGCGAATGCGTTTGTCCCATGCGCGTACCTCATCTTCGTTGTAGACGTTTCCTAAAGAAAGCATCAAGCGCTTATGAGGAATCTTCTTGAATTCGGACTGAACAGCTCCGCCAACTCTCTGAGTAGGTGAATTTTTGCTCTTGAGTCCAGGAAAATCCGCTTCAATAAGCTTGAGTTCATTCATTAAACGGTCAAACTCAGCATCCGAGACAGATGACTGATTGAGCACGTAATATTCGTAATTGTATCTTTCAAGGAGTTCAGTTAGCTCTTTTACTCGTGTTCTTGCTTCTTCGATTGTCATGCATCTCCTCCTTCGGATTTTGCTCTATCAAGCATTGGATGTGATGATAATAGGGTTTTCACACCTTCATTGGTGAAGTTGATCTTTATAATCTTATCATTAATTATCTCGATAACCTTGCCTCTACCGAATTTTTGATGGTCAACAAGGTCGCCGACCTTCCAATCCGTAATGCCGTTGTCTTTCTTTGCAGGCGCCTCAGCTTTCTTTTCTTCTTTCTGGAACGGGCTTATTGCATCACCATCCGAGAAGAAGCTCTTAGCGCTTCTATTCTGAGGTTGTTGATTTCTATATTGTCCTCTTCCTTGGCTGACCCATAAAGAATTAGACTCAAAGTAATTGGAGCGAGGCAATTGAATGCCAGCTTCTTTAAAGAATTGAGAAGGTGTTTGCTTTGAATCTGTGATGTAGGAATAACCTTCGTTGCATGTGCAGAACAGTCTTTTTCTAGCCCTAGTCATGGCAACATAGGCAAGGCGTCTTTCTTCCTCATCTCCATCTCTACCAGACTCGCTTATTGATCTATCTGAAGGGAAAGCGCCTTGGTTCATTCCGATGATAAAGACGTTGTCAAACTCAAGGCCTTTAGCAACATGGATGGTCATTAAAGAAACAAAGTTTCCACCTGATATATCATCTTGAGAAGTGAGTAAAGTAACATTCTGGAGGTATTCTTCGAATGATGATTCTGGATTTTTTTCAATGAAGTGAGAGATATCGTTGAACAATTCCTCTACGTTCTTGATTCTATCCTCTTCTGGATCCTCGTCCTTTTTTAGGTATTCCATATAACCGATTTCATTGACGAAATCTTTTAATACGGATGAATATACTTCAAGGTTATCTTTCAGTTTTTCCTTGGTAGCTTCCATAGATGAAATGAAAAGCGCGCACTGTTTTATCACTCTAGACGGAAGAGTTGTTGTATCCCCATACGCTTCGATGTTTTTCATGTATTCGTATAGAGATAAATTGGCATTCATAGCCTCCTCACGGATTCTATCAACAGAGGTTTCGCCGATGCTTCTCTTAGGAACGTTGATGATACGCTCAAAAGCGATGTTATCTTTAGGGTTAACTAAGAGATTGAAGTATGAGAGCAAGTCTTTAACTTCCATACGTTCATAGAATCGGACGCCACCATAAATCTTGTATGGTATCTGAGAATCCTTAAAAGCAATTTCAAAAGGGCGTGTCATATACGAGGAACGATAAAGAACCGCAATATTACTGAACGTAGGTTCTCCGTTTTCGTTTCTATTTTTTCTAGCCACTTCAGAAATCTTTCTGGCAACCCACGAAGCTTCATCTTCGGCTTTTGGAAGAGAATTTCCGACTACATCATCTCCACCATCAGCGTTTGTGAATAAATCTTTAGGCACTCTCTTCTTATTGTTCTGAATAAGTTTATTAGCGCAGTTAAGGATCTTTTTAGTGGAACGATAATTTTCATTAAGAATGATTGTCTCAACATTGCCGTATGTCTTCTCATAATCGAGGATAATATTCTGATTAGCGCCTCTCCATGTATAGATGGTCTGGTCCGGATCTCCGACAACATATAGGCAGGTGTCTGGTTTGAGTAAAAGGGACATCAATCTATATTGAACATCATTTGTGTCTTGGAACTCATCAACGAGCATATGATCAAAGCGATCGGCCCATTTTGCTCTAACATTTTCATCCATCTCTAGAATCTTGATTGTTTTCAACAATAAATCATCGAAGTCCATCGCAAAAGACTCATCTTTTTTCTTTTCGTATTTTGCGTAGAACTCAAGATATTTCTTTTCGTTAGGGAACCTTTCGAATTTGATGTGAATATCATCAGGATATAGACCTTTCGTTTTCTGTCTATCGATATAACGATTTGCTTCTTTTACAAAGCTGTCGCCTTTCTTATGCCCCATTTCTACTGCAATATTTTTTATAAGTTTTCCTTTGTCATCCTCATCATAGATGGTGAAGCTTCTAGGGAAACCGATGACATCGGCCTCCTGTCTAAGGAATCTAGCGCAGAAGGAGTGGAATGTAGAGATGTGAAGAGGAGGCAAGAAACCTAAAACATCTTTCACAAGATTAGCAGCCCTATCAGCCATTTCTCCGGCTGCCTTATTGGTGAATGTGATTGCGAGTATAGCTCTTGGATCAACATTTAACTCAGCCACCAAGTAGGCAATTCGATACGTCAAAACCCTGGTCTTGCCCGAACCAGCGCCAGCGACGACTCTCACGTATTGTGAGGATGTTGAAACGGCATCATACTGCCTATCATTTAACAACTTCTTAAAATCCATAATTCTTAACATAGTTAAGTTTACCTTTTTATTCATATACCTTCTAGACTTGACATGCGAATATTTATATTTTTGTTAATTTCTTTTCCTTTTAGGACAAGAAACATTGATAATCATATTGATGAACAACACATGGAAGAGAGAAACTCCAATTCAAAACATTGCATTTATTGCAATGATGGCCGCAGTTAACGGCGCTCTTTCTCTCATTCTTTCTTTTCTTCCTGTATCAGCCTTTGGCGCATTACTCGTCCTTCCTTGTATTAATGCGCTCGGAATATATCTAGTTAAACCAAAATGGATAGCGGTATATGCACCTGTTGCATTAGCAATTCCGTTACTAGTTACGGCCTATGATATTTCAACAACGCTTTTTTATGTAATCCCATCAATCGCATCTGGACTTATATACGGAGGCATGAGCAAGTTCAAATGCCCTGTTGCCCTAACAATATTTACATGTTCCCTTTTTACTTTGGGGGCAACTTATCTAACCATTCCACTCATTAAGGCAATATATGAAATCGATATGATACCTTCAATGTTAATCACATTAGGCAAAGCGGATTCGGCATTAGCCCTCTCGATTGTGCCATCTATCCTTTTTGTATATTCATGGGCATCCGTTTCCATTAATCATCTCGTCATGATCTTTGTCCAAAATAAATTAGGATTTGAGACAAGAAATTATTTATTTGAAGAATACTTGTATCCATTATTAACAGTTTTAACTTCTTATGGATCTATTAGGCTGGCTTCAGTAAACACATCGCTTACATATATTTTCTTCTCGATTTCGCTATTCTTTATGATCTTCACTGTGCCTGTTCTACTGAGAAAATTAAGATACTATTGCTACATAATCCTCGTAGCAACCCTAGTTATCGCTTTCTTCCTATTCGCAATATTTGCGAAGAATTACACACCAGATGCGGTTATATCTCTTGCCACAATTTTCTTTGATGCGGTCTCTCTATCAAGTCTAATTGCGGCTTTTTCGAAAAAGCAGGCTTGCTAATTCATAGCAAACACCACTAATATATAGCCATGGGAAAATTCATTAAGAATTTTGGATTAGGGCTCCTATATTTTATCGCCCTGCCTCTCTTGATTGTTGGAGTTGTATGCTTCGCCGTTTATGGAATCGGTGAATATCTTTTCTATTTCTTCAAGGGAATCGTCCGTTTCTTCAAAGGCGACACATTCTTTGAAGAATTGCCTGAAGATGCGAAGGTCAAGGAAATCAAAAGAAAGCTTCAGGAACAGGCAGCTAATCCAAATCCGCAGCCAGCTCCTGCTCAGCAGACAACAACCTCAAACGTCTCGAATCAGGATAACTCACAGCAATCAACTTATAACGTCACAAATAACTACTACGGAACTCCAATGGGACCACAGGCTAACGTGAATCCTCAGTTCTCTAATCCAAATCCACGCATTGATATGAACGCAACAGAAATCGATGCTTCATATAGAAATAACGCGGAATTAAGCGAACCTTCATTTGAGGAAATCGGAATGAATGAGACGCCAAGAATAGGCACTCAAGGAGTTCCTCAAATCGAATCGATCGATTTATTAGATGAGGAGGGTAAATAATGGATTTATATAACACATTACTTGTCAGCCTCGAGATGTCAGAGAGCGATAGAAGATTATTGATGGTCTTGCTTGTCATATTCGTTGTAATTCTTCTTCTTGCGGGATTCATCGGAATGCTCGTTCGCTACTTATCTAATAAGATGGGCGAAAGAATTGAGACAGACATTGCTGAAGCAGTCAAATACCGAATCATTGAGAATCATAAGTCCGCAATGAAATACGGCAGAAGAAAGAACGCAAGACTGTTCTTCAAGGCCGCAACGCCATCAATGGCTTGCCTAGCATTCATCTTAGTGTTCTGGCTCATATATTCCTTATGTACGCTTAAAAATGGCGGATTTGGAGCAAATCACTTCGCTAACTTCAATGACTTGCTATTCAAATTCGACGCCACTTGGGAAAAAGACTTCTTAGGCTTCTACAAACTAATGGCTCTAAGCGTTAAGGATTATCCAACATTTGTCGGAGGACACTGGGCATCATATCTCATTGTCACGGTATTTATCATCGCAACGGTCTACTTATTCGTGGTATCACAAGCATTCCTTGCTAGAGCAGCGAACTTAAGAAGGGTTGTTGATGAGGTATACAAGAATTCATTAAAGGGATTTAACTTCTTCGACGAGACCGCGAAAGCCGCAGAACAGGAAAGACAGAATAAACAGTAAAGAAAACCGCCAACTGCAATAGATGGCGGTTTTATTCTTTAATTAACGAAGATACTTATTACAGCCCAAGCGAGGACGATTGCAAGAATCACATCGATAATAAGAATCGCGTAGAAGGCCCTTTTCTTTGCGAGGTTCTTCTTCTGCTCTGGTGTAAGGATCTCGTTCTGTGCACTTGTATCTGTCATATTAATACTTCAATGCGTTTGATGTACGAGGATATGGCTCTGTGTCTCTGATGTTATCAATGCCAGTGATGTACATGAGAAGTCTGTCGAATCCGATACCGAATCCTGAATGGACGCATCCACCGTATTTGCGGAGGTTAAGATACCATTCAAGTCCGTTTGTGTTGCCGAGCTTGTCCATCTTAGCTTTGAGCACTTCGTAGATTTCTTCTCTTTGAGAACCACCGACGATTTCACCTTCGCCTGGAACAAGCAAGTCGCATGCTGCAACCGTCTTTTCGCCGTTAGGGCCAACTTTATCAGGTCCATTCTCTTTCATATAGAACGCTTTGATTGCTTCTGGGTAGTTGATTAAGAATGTTGGACCCTTAACAACTTCCTCAGTGAGATATCTCTCGTGTTCTGACTGAAGATCCATGCCCCATTCGATGTTGCTGTAGTCGAACTTATGTCCGTTTTTGACGGCTTCCTGGAGGATCTTGATACCTTCTGTATAATCCATTCTTGTGAATGGTGTGTTAAGAACTGCGTTGAGCTTGTCCATGAGTCCTTTATCAATCCACGTTGAGAAGAATGCCATCTCATCTGGGCATTTTTCAAGGACGTAGCGGATGCAGAATTTAATGCACGCCTCAATACATTCCATATCGCCGTTTAAGTCGCAGAAAGCAAGTTCTGGCTCAATCATCCAGAATTCAGATGCATGTCTCTTTGTGTTTGATTTCTCGGCGCGGAATGTTGGGCCGAATGTGTAGACATCTTTGAATGCTAAGGCAAACGCTTCAACGTGTAACTGTCCTGAAACCGTTAATGAAGCCTTTGTACCATAGAAATCTGTGTACGGATGTGGCGTTCCTTCTGTAGAAATTGTGAATACTGATCCAGCGCCTTCTGCATCGTTACCAGTGATTTCTGGAGTGTGAACATAAACGAATCCTCTTTCCTGGAAGAAGGTGTGAACAGCCATTGCTAAGACTGATCTAACACGGAATACCGCCTGGAATGTGTTTGCTCTAGGACGTAAATATGCGATCTCACGTAAGAACTCAAGAGATGCTCTCTTTTTCTGAAGTGGATAGTCTTCTGCAACGTCACCCAATAACTCAACTGTCTTTGCGTGAATCTCGAAAGGCTGCTTCATTTCTGGTGTGAGGACGATAGTGCCTGTAACCTTGATAGCAGCTGCTGTTGTGATATGAGCGATTGCGTCATAGTTTTCAGAGTCATTTGAGTAAACTACCTGGATGGATTTAAATGCGGTACCATCATGGAGTTCAATAAATCCAATTTGACCAGAGTTTCTATTAGTTCTAGCCCATCCATAAATCTCAACCTCGCCGAATGCGGAAAGGTCAGCCCCACTAGCGAAGGCTTCATAGGTTGTGCGAACATCAATAATTTTGCCCATAATCTTTCTCCTTTTGCTTTTCGTGTTGCAAGTATACTCTACTTGCGAACTTAATTAACTTAATTTATTAAAATTTTCTATATTCATCGATTTTCCAGTTAGGATCTACGCCTAATGACAAATCGGCGAATACGCCTTCTTTGTATAATCTTTCCGCAACTTTAGCGATCATTGCGGCGTTATCTGTTGTGCACCAGAGAGGCGGAATAATCAAATCAATTCCAGTGTTCTCAAGTCTATTCTTCATGCACTCTCTTAGATATGAGTTAGCAGAGACTCCTCCTGCGAGGATCACCTGTTTAACATCATATGCCCTGGCGGCTTTTGTAGCCTTTTCAACTATCATTCCGATTGCGACATCTTGGAAGGATTTAGCAAGGTCATTTGGTCTTAACTCCTCGCCTTTCATCTTTAATGTGTTGGCAAGGTTAATAACACTTGTTTTCAAACCAGAATATGAGAAATCATATGAATCCTCATGTGACAAAGGCATCGGTAAGTCATATGTGTGCTGGCCGAGTTTAGAAGCTCTATCAATTGGAAGTCCGCCAGGATATGGGAACCCAAGAACGCGAGCAACCTTGTCGTAGCATTCTCCAACTGCGTCATCTTTTGTCTCACCGATAATCTCGAAATTAAGATGATCTCTCATAATAACAAGTTCCGTATTACCACCTGAGACAACAACGCATAGCATAGGGAACTTGAATTCGCCCGCATATTCGTTTGCGTATATATGTCCAGCAAGGTGATGTACCGGGATAAGTGGTTTGTTATATAACATCGCGATTGTTTTAGCGGCCTGTAAACCGACGTGTAAGCATCCGATTAAACCAGGTCCTCTAGTAACGGCGATTGCGTCCATATCTTCGAATTTGAGACTTGATGTCTCAAGAGCCTCTTTTAAACATACGTCAATGTTTTCTGCATGTAGTCTTGATGCGATTTCAGGCATAACACCGCCATATTTAGCGTGCACATCGACTTGAGAAGAAACGACGTTGCATAAAAGCTTACCGTCTTCGGTAATGGCTACAGCTGTTTCGTCGCAGCTTGATTCAATTGCTAAGATTCTTGTCATACCAAGCTCCTCATCATGTAGATGGCATCTTCTCCATCGTCGTAATAGGCTTTTTTGATCGTTACCTTCTCATAGCCTGATGAGAGGTAAAGGTTAACTGCGTTAACATTTGTTGGACGCACCTCAAGCGTGATCCACGCAACAGGCTCATCCTGATTCTTGCAGATGGAATTCATCTCATCTAACAAGCAGGTAGCAATGCCAAGTCTTCTAAATTCCGGGAAGACGGCAATTCGAGAGATAGTCGCACTATCAAACGTTATCATGAAGTCTAAGTATCCAGCAATTTTACCTTCTACTTCGGCAACGAGTATTACACTGCAAGGATTCTCGTGAAGTTCAGAAGTTAAGACTTTCTTATTCCACGGAGCCTTGAGAGATACTTTTTCTAATTCCTCGATGACATCTAGATCGTCATCGATCATTTTCCTAATGGTGACATCAGCCATATTAGTAATTGTCCTTAAGATACACAGGCTTTGAAGCGAGCACATCTTTTTCGAGGTTTCTCTCGTTCATCAAGTTGTTAAGAGATTCAAGCACATCTGCTTTGTACCCTTCAATTCCAAGATATGCGACTTCTCCACAAACCTTGTATTCAGGATGATTAGCGATGTAATCAAGTAAATACTTATTATCGAGGATTGTGTCTCCCATAACGACCGTTTCGCCGTCATAAACACCAACATAACTCCTCTTTGATCTGGCGTTTTCAACACAGATTGATGGAGCGTTGAAATCTTTTAGGACTTCAAGCGAACTGGTTAGATAAAGAGGAATGTTAAGAGCAAAAGCCATGACCTTTGCAACCGTTAAGGCAATTCTAACTCCAGTATATGAGCCAGGGCCTCTAGAAGCTGCTATTGCACCAATGTCGTTTCTTGTGAGGTTATTTCTCTTGATGAGGTTGTCTAATTCAGAGATTAAGAACTCGCTTTGTCTCTGCCAGCATTCATATGAAATGGAATCGATTATTGTTCCATCCTTAGATAATCCAACTGATAAGTATTTGTCTGATGTGTCAATGAGGATGCTATACATATTAGAAAGCCTCCTTTACTTTAGTGATGATCTCAGCGAAATGAGGATCATCGGATTCTAGGGTTATTTCTCTATTGTCTTCACCGCGGTTTAAAAGAGTGATTGATAATCTTTCGTCTGGGATGAGAGGTTCGATGAACTGAGGCCACTCAATGAAACAAACCCCATCGCCCTCGATGAATTCATCAAGACCGATTTCTATGTTCTGGCCCTCAAGTCTATATGCATCGATGTGATATAGAGGGATGTCTCCGCCTACATAGCACTTCATGATGTTGAACGTTGGAGAGATGACATGATCTTCAATATGAAGCGCCTTAGCAACTCCTCCAGTGAATGTTGTTTTACCAGCGCCTAAATCGCCCTTAAGGAGAACGACATCACCGCGCTTAAATAGAGGCGCTAAGAATGCTCCTAACGCCCTCGTATCTTCTTTTGAATGGGTAATTAACTTGTATTCCATTATTGTCTCACCTGGAACGGATGGTTCTCGTCTAAAAATTTCTGGAAGATGTTCAAAACATCCGGAATATTAAATGGGAATTTCTTCTGAATCATATCAGCCTGAATGCTCTTGAAACTATTTCTAATGACTCGGACGAGCTCATTTGAATAGACATAAGTCTGGATATGTTTCTCAAATTCTTGTTCATCAAGAACTTTAATTGCTCCATCAGGGAAGAGTTTTACATCCAAATCGTAATCGATGTATTTAAGGAACCCATTGTCCATGATCGTTGGAGAAGCAACATTGACGTAATAAACGATTCCACCGTTATCTTTCATCATAGCGATGATGTTCATCCACCTTTTCTTAAAAAGGAAGAAGACAGCGGGCTCTTTTGTCATCCACCTTCTTCCGTCACACTCGGTGACTAAAGAGGCTTTAGATGTTAAAGCCCAAAAATCTTCAGTCTCTAGCGCTAAGTATGCTGGAGACCATTGTCTATGGAGTAATCCGTCATGCTTGTAAGCCTGAACGGTAATCCACTTGGAAAAACGTTTTGGTTCAGTTGTGTAAGTCATAGTGAAATAGGGAGCAAACCGATAAATCGGTCCTTCGTGGTAATTATATGCTCATTAACCCCTACTTAATAAGCCTTTTTACTTAAAAAATAAATTTAAGTAAGAAAAGGTTGGCAATTTATATCAATCCTATTAGGAATTTGTATATTAAGTATTGCCCATATCAATTCTGCGAAAATAATAAAAAACCTAACCATAAAAGAATCACTTGTTTAGATCCCCCAAGTAATCGAAAAAGAGGATGTTTTACTCATCAAGTTTAAATTACATTCTATTTACACAATCAATAAATAGCTCTTTGCAATAGAGACTTAAATCTTCATTTTTCATTACAAATCTTTGTGCATCATCTCTAACTTGTTTGAAATCAATTTGGTTGAATCTTTCAACTAACATTTCTTTTAAAATATCGATATTAAATTCATCATCTTCATCGATTTTTTTGGACTCGATTAATTTATTTTTTAAGTAATGTAAATTTGGTTTTATTTTTTTATTTATATAAAATATAAAATCATAAAAATCCCTTCCTTTTACTGTATTTTTATAATTTCTACAAAGGATTGCGTGAAGTTTGCCCGCAAAAAGACTTTCTATATCTAACACATTTACAGAAGCGAGTTCTGGTTCAGTGATCCACTTATTTTCTACATTGAATCCAAGAGGTGGATTGCAATCAACTTCAAATTTTACCTTAATTAATTCGTTCTTATGCAATTTGTTAATCAGTCTTTCATCAATATTAAGCGTAATAAACGTTTGATAAGTATTCAGTTTTGCGAACGCGCTTTCTATAGGGGTCTCTACTTTTTTTACCTCAATACTTAAATCTATCCCATATGATTTAGCTACATTAATGATAGATTCAATGTATGGGGTTAAAGAAAAAGAGTCATCAGCTGCATTTAATGTAAAATCCAAATCTTCAGAGTATCTATTTAACCCGTAAAATATTCTTAATGCGGTTCCACCATAAAATGACGCTTTTGAAAAAAAGTTACTTCTACTCAACCCAATTAATACAATAGATTGCGCTATTTCTCTAATTGCAATTTTTACATCTATTGAATTTTTAGGGTCATAGTTTTGGATTAATTGTTCGATAACATTATTCATGCTGAAATTCCCTTTTTAGATATTTGATTAGTGTGGTCAATGAATTTGAGTGATATAAAGGTGCGATTTCCATGATGAAATCTGCATCCAACTGTATAAGCTCATTTTCATCTATCCTCAAATCTTCAAACATTAATGATTTTAAGTCACGTATACTTCTTACCGGATATTTGGAATAAAGAAGATCGCATAACGCTTTTTCTTTCGAAGCCATCTTATATGATATGCCGTTAGAATTCTTCATAATCACGATTCCCAGCGGGAAAACTTCATCTGGCACGCTTCTGTATTCAAACGTGGATTCTTTCATACGGTATAGCTTATTGTTCTTTTTTCCGAAGACCGCGGATGTATACTCAGAAACATATTCCGGTATCAGACCATAGAAACTTAATGCATATTCAAAAGAAATATACGATGGGTGATAGCATACATTCGCAATGACTTCTTTATCATTGCTTAAATCATCGGTATATAAACCCCTTTTTATCTTGATTAAGGCGCCTTTTTTGCATTCGCTGTTAATCTTTTGATATATATTGGAGTATTTCTTATATTTGATAATTAAGCTTTGGAAGTCGTAAATCATTGTTAGTTCACCACCGTTACTCTTATTATATAAAAGTTTTTATGGCAAACAAGCAGAAGATGTGTATTTAATGAATTTAATTCTCATGATAAAAAAACCTATTAGGGATTTATTCAGATCACTGTTGAAAAGTTATCTATATTTTCCCTAATAGGCTTAGTAATTCTTGCCAGTACTTCGCCTTATTCGTGTCTAGAATTCATTGCATCTAAGAGCGCCAACACCTTCTTGGTATCTTCTCTTAATTGCATTGTTGCAGATGGATTAAATGGCTTATCCATTGGAAGAATCATCAAGTCATCTTCATATCCAAGAGCGATGTATGTTTTTCCTCTTCTAACAGAGATTGCGACATCAACGAGAGTCTTGTTTGTCTTGATGTCTGCAAGAGCGTCTCTTACACGCTTGGTGAGGAACTTCTTAGCGGTCTTTGGTCCATAGGCTACCATGTATTTGCTATCTTCCAAGAGCTCATAGTAGTGAAGGGTTGTAG